>JARFRL010000431.1 GCA_029287275.1 Pontiella desulfatans | reverse complement strand
ATCACGCGCGTCTGCTCCGGCGTGGAGGGGGTCATCGCGCTTTGGGCCAACGCGGAGACTTCGTCGAGATAGTTCAACACCCGCTCCTCGATGGTCGCGGTGTTGAGGAACAGCACCAGGTCGCCGTCCAAATCCAGTTTTTCCAGCGCGGGGCGCATGGGCTTTTCGGCGGCGTGAACGGGCGTTGGAACGCCCGCGGCCAGCAAACCGATGGCGACGAGCGACGCGACGAGTTTCTCTTTCATGACGACTTCCCCTTATGTTGATGGTGAATTTCTTTCAAGCCATTTCAATAAACAGCATGCGGCGCGGCCAAGCCATTATAATTTCCGCGAAAGTTTCCCGCGCGAAGCCGCCGCGTTTTCTGCGTGCGCTTCCGCGCGTCGTGGTGAATAAATGGTTGGATGTTGGAGATCATTTATCAGGACGCGGGGTTCGTCGCGGTCGACAAGCCGACCGGAATGCTGACGGTGCCGGGCCGCGGGCCGGAAAAGCAGGATTGCTGTCTACGCCGCGTTCAGGAAATGGTTCCCGACGCGCTGATGGTGCATCGGCTGGATATGGACACCTCCGGACTCGTGCTGTTCGCCCGTTCGCCCGAAGTCCAGCGCGCGCTGTCGCTCCTGTTCGAGCGGCGCGCCATCCACAAGACCTACATCGCGCTCGTCGAGGGCGTCATCGAGAAAAACGTCGGCTTCGTGGATTTCCCGATGCGCAAGGACATGACGCAGCGCCTGCCGCCGAAGCACATCGTCGATTGCGTCCGCGGCAAAAAGGCGGTCACCGAATGGAAGGTGCTCGAACGCGGCGCGAACACGACGCGCCTCGCGCTGTTTCCCCAAACCGGGCGCTCGCACCAGCTGCGCGTGCACATGAACGCCATCGGCTTTCCGATCGTTGGCGACAACATCTACGGAACCGCGGCCGAGCGCCTCATGCTCCACGCCCAATCGCTCGCGTTCAACCACCCGACGACCGGCGAACCGCTCCAGCTCGAACGCCCCGCGCCGTTTTAAGGCGGCCGCGCGGTTTTTTTGAGCAAGTTTGAGTTGAACCCGACGGCGCGATTACGTAAATAGGTACGTCAATGCCTATTTGACGAGGAGGAAAACATGGCGGACATCTTGAAAATTTCGGACGCGACGGCGCTCGCGCTGCATTCCATGACCCATTTGGCCATCGAGCCGGAGGGGCAGTCGACGACCGCCGAGATCGCGGAGCTGTTCGACGTTTCGCGGCATCACTTGGCCAAGGTGCATCAACGACTTACGAAAGCGGGGCTGATCGAGTCGCGCCGCGGCCCGTCCGGCGGCGTTGGCTTGGCGAAGAAGCCCTCGGCCATCACGCTGCTGGAGATTTACGAAGTTATGGAAGGATCCATGCTTTGCAATCCGTGTCTTTTTGGTAAGAGTACGTGTCCTCGCGCCGATTGTGTTTTGGGGGTGCTGCTGCCGGGGCTGGCGCGGCAGGTGCGGGATTATTTCAAAGAAACCACGCTCGCCAAACTCGCGAGCGAATCCAACTGGGGTAAGTAACCATATGAATATCGAATTGAAAGATGGAATCAACTGGGTGGGCCACATCGACTGGACGGTCCGCGATTTTCACGGCTATAAAACCGAGAGCGGCTCGACCTACAACGCCTATCTGATCGAGGACGAGAAGAACGCGGTGATCGATGGCGTCAAGGCGCCCTACGCCGACAAGCTGATCGAGCACGTCGCCGCGCGCGTCGCGCTGGAGACGATCGACTACGTGGTGTGCAACCACGCCGAGCCCGACCATTCCGGCGGCCTGCCCGCGCTGATGGCCGTCTGCCCGAACGCCGTGATGGTGTGCAACGCGAAGTGCAAGACCGCGCTGGAAATGCATTTCGACACCGCCGCCTGGAAGTGGCGAGTGGTGGACGACGGCGACTCCATTTCGCTGGGAAAACGCACGCTCTCCTTCATCAACACGCCGATGGTGCACTGGCCCGAATCGATGTTCACCTATGTGCCGGAAGAAAAACTGCTCTTCTCGATGGACGCCTTCGGCCAGCACTTCGCCTCCGCCTTCCGTTTCGACGACGAGGAGCCGCTGGACGTCGTCCTGCAGGAGGCCAAGGCCTATTACGCCAACATCGTCATGCTCTACGGCCGTCCGATCGCGCAGACCATGGCCCGCGCCGCGGAACTCGAAATTGAAATGATCGCCCCGAGCCACGGCGTCATCTGGCGCAGCCACCTCAAAGAGGTGTTCGAGGCCTACAAGAAGTGGGTCGTCTGCGAGCCGACGCCCAAAATCATCGTGCTCTACGCCACCATGTGGAACTCGACCGAGCAAATGGCCGACGCGATTCTGGAAGGCGCGCAGGAATGCGACGTCGAGGCGCGCTTCTACAACGTCGACAACACCCACTCCACGCACATCGTCACCGAGATTCTCGATTGCGCCGCGATCGCGATCGGCTCGCCGACGCTCAACAACACGCTGATGCCCAACATGGCCGGCGTGCTGTGCTACATGAAGGGGCTGCGGCCGACCAATAAAAAAGGGTTCGCGTTCGGTTCCTATGGCTGGAGCAAGCGCGGCGGCGCGGCCGAGGTGGAGGACGCCATGAAGGAAATGAAGATCGAGATCACCCGCGAGCCGATCCGTTCGCAGTATGTTCCGACGCCGGAGCTGCTGGAGGAATGCCGCGAGGCCGGCCGCCAACTCGGTAAATACGCGGAACAGTTCCGCGTCTAAAGGAGAGAAACATGAAATGGGTATGTTCGGTTTGTGGTCATGTTCACGAAGGCGAAGCGCCTCCGGAAACCTGTCCGTTGTGTCATGTTCCCGGTTCGATGTTCAACCAGGAAGAAGAATAGGTCCGTCCGCCGCGCGTCGGCCAATTTTCAAACGAATCGCCTTGCGGCCAAACTGAATTATGGGAATGATTCCCCCAGTTTTTCGAACCAAGGAGCATGGAAATGAAGAAATACATTTGCGACGTTTGTGGCTGGATCTACGATCCGGAAGTCGGCGATCCCGATAGCGGAATCGCTCCCGGCACGCAGTTCGAGGATATCCCCGATGATTGGGAATGTCCCGAGTGCGGCGTCGGCAAGGACGACTTTTCCGTCATCGAAGGCTAAGTCGATCCCGACTCAACCAAGAACCGTCCCGTGACCGCGGGGCGGTTTTTTCTTGAACAAGGGGGGCGTTTTTGCGTCCATATACGCTGAATGAACGGACTCAAGCACATCTTGGTGGTGATCGCGTTGCTCTTCGTGGCGATGCCCCACACGCATGCCATGGATCATGAGCCGGCTTCGGGCCGCTCCGGCGCGCCCGCGTCGATCGCGGCGAATCACGACTGCGCGTGCCACGGCTGCGACGACCACGCGGTCTGCGCCGACGAGCTCGAAATGCCGCAGCAGCTCACCGCGGCCTCCGCGCTCGTGGCCCCCGCGCTCTCGATCCGGCTATTCGTCTTCACCGAGTCAAAGCTCGTCATCCGACCGGCTCCCGCCGCGGCGTCCGGTCCGCTCTCCCGTCTCAAAACCATCCGACTTCTGATTTGATTTTCGCGGAAGCGACGTCCCCGTCGCTCATCCGTCGTCTCGCCGTTTCCGGCGGGCCTTCCCCGCGATAAATCATCAGGAGTCATACATGAAACAACTCATCGCTTTGTCATGCGGCCTCGCGTTGGCCGCGTCCGGATTCGCCGAATCCGGGAAATTAACGCTCGATCGGGCCCTCGCGCTGGCCCGTCAAAACTCGCCGGAACTCAAAGCCGCGCGCGCCAACACGCTCGCGGCCGAGAAAATGGTCGCGGCGACCGGCCGTTGGAAAAGCCCCAGCCTCCATTTCGAGGCCGAGGGCGTCGGTGGCGATCTCGACGGTTTCGAGGAAACCGAATACACCCTCGCGCTGAAACAAACCTTCGAGCGCGGCGGCAAGCGGAAGAACGACCGCGCCGTCGCTCAGACCTCGATCGGTGTCGCGTTCGAGGCGGAAGCCGAGAAGGAACTCGAGCTGATGACCGCCGTGCGGCTCGCGTTCATCGAGGTGGCCTACCAGCAGGAAGTCGGCAAGGTCCGCGTTGAACAGGAGCAGCTGGCCCGCGCCTTCGTGAGCGTCGCGGCGGCTCGCCACGCGGCGGGCGGCAGTTCCGAGCTGGAGGTCGTGCAGGCCGAACTCGCGCTGGAGGAAGTTCTCTTGTCTCAAACCTGCTGCTTCGGCGATTTGCTCGCCGCCCGCGTCCGGCTCGCCTCGCTGATCGGGTGGCCGGAAAACGAGGTGGACGAGGTGGAGGCGGCCTATTACGAGCTCGAGAATCCAGCCGATTCCACGCTCGCGGAATCGCATCCGGCGTTGCGCCGCGTGGACGCCCTCATCGCGGTGAGCGAGGCGCGCGCCGCCGCCGCGAAGTCGAAGGACGCCGCGGACATCACCTTGGGCGCGGGCTATAAATACGAAGCCGCCGGGGACGTCAACACGCTGGTGTTCGGCGCGTCGATGCCGCTCAACTTCGTTCGGGCCGGCCAGGCCGAGCAGGCCGCCACGCTCGTGCGGGCCGACGCGCTGCGGGCCGAACGCGCCGAGGTGCGGCGGACCTATCAGCGCCGGCTCTCCACGCTCGCGGCTCAATACGCCGGCGCGAAACTCGAGGCGGAAATGACCCGCGACAAGCTCGCGCCCAAAGCGGAGAAGGCCTACGAACTCAGCAAGGCCGGCTATGAGGCCGGCCGCTTTTCCTGGATCGAACTGATCGCCTCCCAACAGCATCTCGCCGAAATCCGCGCGCGCCAAATCGAGGCGTTGCGCGACGCGCACGTCGCGCGGGCGGAACTCACCAAATTTTTAAACGAAGGACGCTAAGATGAAAAAAGCACTTTTACTATTCGTTGCGCTGACCGCGGGCGTGTTGATGGCCGCGGCGCGAACTCTCGAGACCGGCGATTGCGACTGTCCGTCGTGCGCCGCGAAGACCGAGGGAAGCTTCACGCTGCCCGGGCTTGAAGGCCTGAACAATCCGCCCGCCCAAGAAGAGGTGGATCACGACGAGCACGAGGGGCACGATCACGCCGCGGCGCCGGTGGCGCATGATCACGCCGCGGCGCCGGTGGCGCACGACCACGATGGCGACGGGGTTTCGGATCACGCCGTTCACGAAGAAGTCGACGAGCACGCGGGCCATGATCATGGCGCCGTCGAGGGCGTCACGTTCACGCGGGAGACGCTCGACAAGGTTGGGATCCAGGTGCGCGAAGCCGCGGGCGGAACCGTCGCCAAATCGGCGGTGCTTCCGGCGGAGATCAAGCTGAACGGCGACACGACCGTGGCGGTTTCGCCGCGCTACGCCAGCATCGTCCGTCAGGTGTTCGCCGAGATCGGCGACGAGGTTCGAAAGGGCGACCCGCTCGCGGCGTTGGAAAACCGCGAGACCATGGCGGTGTACACCGTTTACGCGCCGCGCGACGGCGTGATCATCTCCAAGGACTGCGCGCTCGGCGAGGCCGCGACGGTCGAAAAGGCGTTGTTCGAGGTCGCGGATCTCTCCACCGTCTGGGCCGACATCAGCGTCTTTCCCCGCTATCAGCACCTGCTGCGCAAAGGCGCCCCCGTCTCGTTCGTCGCCCACGACGGGCATACGGCGACCGGCGCGATCAAATACATCAGCCCGATCATCGATCATCAGACGCGCACCTTCACCGCGCGCTGCGTGCTCGTCGGCGCGGATGAGGACTTCACGCCCGGCGCGTTCGTCCGCGCCCGCGTGGAAGTGGAACGCGCGAACGCGCCGGTGGTCGTGCCGCTCGAGGCCGTGCAGACCTTGGAGGGCGAGCGCGTGGTGTTCGTTCCGAGCCCCAATGGCTTCGTCTCCGCGGTGGTCGAGGAGGGCCTCGCCGACGAGCGGAACGTCGAGATCGTCGGCGGGTTGGCGCCCGGCGCGAAATACGTCGCGGTCGGCGCGTTCGCGTTGAAGGCCCAGATGGTCGTCGGCGGCATGGATCCCCACGCCGGACACGGACACTAGGAGGCGCGGCATGATTGAACGAATCATCAACGCCTCGCTCCGCAACCGCGGACTGGTGCTCGTGGCGCTGCTCGGCGTCGTCGCGCTCGGCGTCGTCGAACACGGGCGGCTCGACGTCGAGGCGTTCCCCGACATCTCGCCGATCATGGTGCCGGTTTTCGCGGAGCCGGACGGCATGGCGCCGGAAGAGGTCGAGCGGTTGGTCGCGTATCCGATTGAAACGGCGATGAACGGCCTGCCGAACGTGACGTTGGTTAAGTCAACGTCCGCCTTCGGCATGGCGGTGGTTTACGTCTACTTCACCGACGACACGGACATCTATTTCGCGCGCCAGCTGGTGGCGGAACGGCTGGCTTCCGCCTCCGGCGATTTGCCGGAGATGGAGGAACCGCCTTCGTTGGGGCCGATCTCGACCGGGCTCGGTCAGGTGTTTCTCTATTACCTAGAGCTGGAGGAGGGGGCTGATACCGACGGGCTGGACGAGCTGACCTATCTGCGCGACGTGAACGACTGGATCGTAAAACGGCAGTTGCGGACCATTCCCGGCGTCACGGATATTCTGAGCGCGGGGGGCCATGTGCTGCAGTATCAGATCAGGATCGATCCCTACCTGCTGCATCAGTACGGCCTCGCGGTGGAGGATGTCTCCACGGCGGTTCAGGCGAATAACCGAAACGTGGGCGGGCAGTATCTGCGGATCAATTCGGAAGAAAATTTGGTGCGCGGGGTCGGTTTTCTCCGAACCTTGGAAGATATCCGCGGCATCACGCTGAAGACCTTCGACGGTACGCCGGTATCCATCGCGGATGTGGCGAAGGTTGAATACGGGAAAGCGCTTCGCCGCGGCGTGGTTACTGTAAATGACGGCAGGGAAGTGGTTTCAGGCATTGTCATGAAGCTGTTCGGCGCCAATTCATCCAAGGTGATCGCCGACCTATACGAAAAGGTTGATCAGGTGCGGGCCGGTCTGCCCGCGGGCGTGAGGTTGGTTCCGTACTACGAGCAGGCCGACCTCGTCGCGAACTCGACGCGCACGGTGAACGTCGCCTTGCTGCGCGGCATGATTCTGGTGTTGCTGACGCTGTTCGCGTTTCTCGGCTGCTTCCGCGCCGCGCTGATCGTCGCGCTGGCGATGCCGTTTTGCGCGCTCGTCGCGTTCATCGGCATGGAGCGCTTCGGCGTCTCCGCCAACCTCATGTCGCTCGGCGGCATCGCGATCGCGCTGGGCATGCTGGTCGACGGTTCCATCGTCGTGACGGAAAACATACACCGCTTTCTCGGCGGAGCCGAGGGGGCGAAAGTCGAAAAGTCGAAAATCAAAGGTCAGGGACATTCGACCTTGGACCTTGAGACTTTAGACTCCCCGCGGTTGCAGCGGATTTCCGCCGCGACCCGCGAGGTCGGCCGGCCGATCGCGTTCGCGATCCTGATCGTGATCATCGTGTTCCTGCCGATCCTTTCGCTGGAAGCGGTGGAAGGAAAAATGTTCAAGCCGTTGGCCTATACGGTGATGCTGGCACTGGGGGGTTCGATTGCTTTTGCCCTCGTGGTGGCTCCGGTGTTGGCGAGTTTTCTGCTCAACGAGAAGCCATACAAGGAATCCAAATTTTTCCAATCCCTGAAAGCGGGCTATCGGGGATTGCTGAAATCCGCGCTGAAAACGAAAGCGGCGGTATTTATTGCCGTGGGCGTTTTCTCCGTGTTAGCGGTGCTGAGTTTGGCGCGCGTCGGAACCGAGTTTATTCCGGTGCTGGATGAAGGGGCCATCATGGTGGATATGAATATGGCGCCGTCGATTGCTTTAGATGAAGCGGAGGCAACGGTTAAGCGGATCACGGAAGAGATCATCCAGGTTGAAGGTGTACGCGAAACGGTCTCCATGATCGGCCGTCCCGAGGCGGGCAGCCATCCGCATCCGGTAAACTTCGCCATGATTCATATCGAGCTGGATGACCGTAACGCCAAGGCGGCGATTGTGGATGAGCTGCGTATCCGGTTGAAAGATTTCCCCGGCGTGCAGGTTAACTTTTCCCAGCCGATTCAGCATTTGTTCGATGAAATGCTGTCCGGTTCTCGCGCGCAGCTGGCTATTAAGGTCTATGGCGAGGAACTGGATGAAATTCGTGGAACCGCGGAATCGACGCGGGCTGCTTTGGCGGGCGTAGAGGGCCTCGTGGATCTGTCTGTTGAGCAAAGCTTCGGTCAGCCCCAGGTGCAGGTGATCCTGAATCATGAAGCGTTGGCCCGATACGGCCTAACCGGCGACCGCGTGCTTGAAATGGTCGAAACGTCTATTGGCGGCAGCGTGGTGGATACGCTGTACCAGAGCACCCGTCGCTATGGAATTCACGTCCGCTATGCGGAGGAATTTCGCGATACCCCGGAGACGTTGAGGCAAATGTTTATCCGCTCCGATGACGGCGCTTTGCTTAGTTTGGACCAGCTTGCGGAGATCAAGATGGTAGACGGCCCGTTGCAGATTAACCGAGAGAACAACCAACGGCGGTGGATCGTGCAGGGCAATATTCAGGATCGGGCGCTAAGCGCGGTGCTGGAGGATATTCAGTCGACCATTTCCGAACAGGTGGATGTGCCGCCCGGTGTGTTTATTGAATACGGCGGGCAGTTTGAGCAGCAGCGCAACGCGATGAAACGTTTGAGTGTTATTGTGCCGGTGGTGCTGGTTTCCATCTTTGTCCTGCTCTGGATCGCGTTCCATTCCGTGCGGCACGCCGCGATGATTATCGTCAACGTTCCGCTCGCGTTGATCGGCGGCGTGATCGGGCTCTGGGTGACGGGGCAGTATCTATCCGTCCCTGCGTCGATCGGATTCATCGCGCTGTTCGGCATCGCGATGCAGGACTCGATGGTGTTGCTGACCGACTTCAACGATCTACGAAAAGAGGGTCAAAGCGTTCGCGACGCGGTGGTGAACGGAAGTCTAATCCGTTTCCGACCGGTCATCATGACCACGCTCACCACCTTGCT
>JARFRL010000387.1 GCA_029287275.1 Pontiella desulfatans | reverse complement strand
GTCGATCCCGCCACGCAGCCGATGCTGATTCAGCACCTGGATGCCGAAGACACCGGCAGTATTACGGGCAGTTCGGTTACCCAGTGGACGGATCAGACCACCAACGGCAATCATGCCGTGCCGGCGGTAAACAGTGTGCTCTATCCCGGTTCCACGCTTGCATCGGGCACGGCCGGCCTCGGGTTCGGAGCCGACCGCAACAGCCTGGAGCTTTTCACGGCCGCCGAGTCCGGCAGCTGGCTGAACCAGCCGAACGCCAGAAATGGCTTCTGCGCGCTGGTGGCCTTCAAGTGCGATGCGCTCAACACCAACGAGTGGAACGACCTGATCGGTAATTCCAGCGCCTCGACGAGCGGCTTTGGCATGCGCTACCAAAAAACCGGCGAACTGCAGGCCTACCTGAACGGAGCGATCAACTACAACAGCGCCGTGGTCAGTGCCGGCGACACGGTCGTGATGGCCTTCAACTACAATGCCTCTTCCGGGGCATACGAGTTCTGGAACTCCCTGACGGACGATTCGATCACCGGAACCCAGGCCGCGACGAATTTCGCGACCGTAGCCGGCGTAACCCTGGGCAGCACGACGACCGGTTCGCGCTATTTCAACGGAGCCGTCGGCGAGGTGAAGGTCTTTAGCGGAGTGCTGGGGGCTGCCGATTTCCAGAATGAGCGCGATGCGCTGGTGACCAAGTGGGCGGTCTCGGGGGGGAATCTGCCTCCGACGGTTTTGTTTAGCGCTCCTGCCAGCGACCTGATCGATTACCCGGTCGGCAGTACGGTTTCGATTACCGCGAATGCGCAGGATGCGGATGGATCGATTGCATCGGTGACGCTCTACCAGAACGGAACGCCCGCGGGAGTCGATTCCGTATTTCCGTATACGTTCACCAGCGTAATTCTGGACCAGCTTAATACGGTGTATACCTTTGAGTTGGTCGCGCTCGACAATGGCGGAAAAACGAATGAGGTAAGAGCCATCCGGACGGTTACCACCGGTACGGAAGCCGCGAGTGATGGAGTGATCGTGCTGGATAACGAAGACGGAGCTGATGAAGCAACCAAAATCTGGACCATTTCCAACCTGAATACGGCCAATCCGCAGGTGAGCGGCACGGAGGCGGTGGTTACTGGGCGGGTCAGCGCCTCCGCGCAGGTCGGAGCGTCTGAAACTATTTCGCTGACCGCAACCGCGGTGATCGGCTGGACGGAAGCCGGCGCAAAAGCCGCCGATTCAACGGGTACATTCAGCAATTACCTGTCCGGGCTGACTGCCGGTATTGTTGAAGGCGCCGGCACGGGGCAGTTGGGTGTGAACTCCAGCTCGGTGCATGGAACCGATGATAAGGATACCTTAGGAAAACACACGCCGGAGGCGCTGGTCTATACCGTCGACACCTCGGGCCTGACCTCGGGACAGCTCTATTTCCTGAACGTCACCTTCGGACTGACCGGCGGGGATGACCGGGCTGATTTTGTAATCTATGATGCCAGCTCGAATCAATTCATCGAGGCGCAGTGGGATATCAAGGCCGATCCAGAAGGCGTGACGGGCGGAGGCTGGCGACTCGAACACGGCGATCAGATTATCATCGGCACCGGTTCTTCAAATGGAAGTGAGCAGTACCGGGTGGACCTGATTTCTCTGGACGTCCGGGCGCTGCCCGGCCCGGCGGATCCGTACGATGTCTGGGCCGATTTGTACGGCGGAAATGCCATGATTGGTTCCGCGACCAACGACTTTGACGGGGATGGAAAAAACAACTGGCAGGAGTATGTCTTCGGTACCGATCCGACGAACCGCGCGGCCGCCAGCGTCTTCTCTGCCCGCCTCCAGAGCGGAGGAATGAATATGGAGGTCCTCTCCCACGTCAAACGCTGGTACATCATTGAGGGAACAGACAATTTGTTGAATCCCGACTGGGTGGTCCTGGGCCGTTTCTTCGGCGATGGAACGGAGCTGTCATTGATGGACGAAGACGTGTCTGCGTTGCCGGCTCAGTATTACCGGATCAGCGCGGAAGTGATGAGCGATAATCCGGCAACAACCGATTCCGACGGGGACGGCATGCTCGATGCGAACGACCCGATGCCCTTCAGCAAGGATTCCGACCGGGACGGGATGCCGGATGCCTGGGAACAGGATTACTCGTTGAATGCCTCGGTCAGTAACCGGGTGATTGACAGCGATAATGACGGCTACTCCGATTACGCGGAATATGTGTTTGGGACCCGTCCGGATCAGGCCGGAAGCCGTTTCTTCTGGAGTACATCGCAAACGAACCTGAATGGGCGCGGACAATGGGCTTTCGAGGTCGCAACGACCTCGAACCGGATCTACTGGGTGGATTGTCGGTCGTCACTCATGTCGCCGTGGAGCGTCGTCAAACGCTTTGGAGGGAGCGGGGGAACCAATGTGTTTACGCTGACTCCGGTCAGCGGCGAAACCGGATATTTTCGTATTCGCGCGACCCATGAAAATGTACTGCGATGGAATCAGGAATGAGCAAGCGAGGAATATGGATTCGGGCGAAATCCGTTTAAATGTTTCGGGCGAGGCGTTGCGAAAAAGGCAGGTTCCGCTCGCTAGGATTCGGGCGGCTTCAACGGTCTGGACTGGAGAGTTGGAATGTTAAAGGGTGTGTTGGTGTATTTGTCCGTGTCGCTGGTTTGTTGCGGCGGCGCGCGGGCATCGGTTGTTTTGAACAATAACGATGATACGGGAACGAGTACCAAAACCTGGACGGTCTCGGACTTGAATGACGCCCCGCCTTCAATTTCCGCGGCCGACGCCGTGCTGACCGGCTTGTTGACGGACGCCGGAAGCTTTGGCGCGTCGGAAAGTTTCTCTCTCATTGCTTCCGGGGTGATCGGCTGGAATCAGACTGCCGCCGAGCCCCATGTCAGCGGCGGAACCCTGACCAACTATTTGGCCGGACTTGCCATCGGGCTGGTTGACGGCCTCGGCACCGGGGAGCTGGGCGTTGATTCGACCTCGGTCTATTCCGGCGACAGTGACAATTCGCTGGGAAAGGGCTCGCGGGAAGCGCTGGTTTACACGGTTGACGCCGGGGATCTGGCGCCGAACACCTCGGTGGTTCTCGAACGCGTCTCCTTTCAAATCTACGGAGCCGGTGACTACGCCGATTTTATGATCTGGGATGTCAGCGCTAATGAGGCGATCACCGCGCAATGGAATCAGGACTATAAAAGCACCGACGATGTCAGCGGAAGCTGGGCGCTGGAGGATGGTGACTTGATTATTGTCGGTGCTGGCGAATCCATGGGGGTTGACGATCACTTTCGAGTCGATCTGCTCACACTGGATGTCGTATCAAACGCTCCGCCGCTGACTCCTCCGACGGTGGGTTTCATGACGCCCGCGAACGACCTCACCAACTTTCCGGCCGGGCAGTCTCTTTTCGTAGAAGGCACCGCGACGGACAACGACTCGATTACCAATGTAACACTGGCCATAAATGGAGTAACGGTTGGGTCGGACCCCTCCGCGCCGTATCGATGGGGCGGTACAACCGACGAGAACGACGCCGGTCAGCTGCTCGGGAATCTGACGGATGGAACTTATACGCTCAGACTCACCGCGTATGACAATGAAGGAGCAACGAATCAGGCGCACCGAACCGTAACGGTTGTGACGCCAAGCCCGTATGAATCGTGGGCGGGCGGGTTTTCGCTGACGGGCGATGATGCCCTGATGTCGGCCAATCCCGACTGGGGCGAGTTGAACAACCTGTTTGAGTTCGCCTTTGGCGGGAACCCCACCAATAGCGCGGATGATGCCGGGCTGAAGCCGAAGACCAAAGTCGTTCTTACCAATGGAGCATCCTGTCTTGAGTACAGTTTTAATCGCCGGAAAAACGCGGCCGAACTAGGTCTGGACTACAACGTGGAGCATGGTGATTTTCTTCAGCCTGAGAGTTGGGGGGCCTACGCCGGAAATCTGGACGTGGACAGTGTGGATGCCGATTTTGATCTCGTCACGGCTCGCATCAAAATCCCGTCCCGGGTGTCCAACCGCTTCTTCCGACTGAATATAAATTCGGGGTCGGTCTACACCGGTCCCGTCGACGTCGGGATTCTTCGAAACGCGGCCGACTTTGACGGAGAATCGAATCCCGTAGACACCCATGTCGTCCGGCGGTTGGCCGACGGGGCCGTTGGCGATATCAGAGACGGAAGCTGGATTGTTTTCAGTGATTTTTTGTTTGGTAGCGGCGCTTCTGAGGTCGCGTTTGAAGCCAGTAGCGAGGGCGGTGGAGGAACGGTCGAGTTGAGGCTGGATGCTCCGGATGGCGCGTTGATGGGCTCCGTGGATATCTCGGCTACCGGGGGATGGGATACGTATCAGGCCTTTTCAAACAGTCATGGCGCGGTAAGCGGCATGCATGATCTTTATCTGGTGTTTGTGAGCGACGGCGCGCCGGCGACGGAAAATCTGTTCAACCTGAAAACCATCCTGCTGGAAAGCGCGAAGCCCGAAGTCGTATACAATCCAGCCGTTCCGCAACTGGCGTTCGCGGCGCGGGAACTTGAGGTTGCCTTTGAGGAAACGGGCGCGGAAAACCTACTGATTACATTGACCATTGAGCCCGACGCGGCATCGCCGGAGTCGTATGAAATTCGGGTTGTCGGAGCGAATCAGATTGAGATTGTCGGCGCGGACGCAACGGGCGCGATGTATGGCGGCATTGAAGCGGCCGAGTTCCTGAAGCTGGGGCTGCCGATTCAAGCCGCGGATCGCGCGCCGCTGGTGCCCAAGCGCGGGCTGAAACTGAACCTCCCGCTGGATGCCCGCTGTCCGTCGTACAGCGACCGCGGCGACGCGGCTCAGCAAAACATCGCGAATGTCTGGGAGGTCGATTTCTGGAAAGCGTACATCGATGGCATGGCCCGCTATCGCTACAACGTATTGAGTTTGTGGACCACGCATCCCTATCCCAACCTAGTCGAGGTTCCGGGATACGAGGACTGCGCGATGGAGGATGTTTTCCGCGTCGCGGAGTCGGAACTGGACATGAGTGTTAACAGCAAGCTGATTCCGACATTGGACCTCGACGGGGACGGCAACGTGGAGGAGATCGAGGGCGGCGTAACCAATCATATGATCCAGCTGGTCAAACGATTGACCATGGCGGAAAAGGTCGCGCATTGGCAGGAGGTGTTCCAATATGCCGAGGAGCGCGGCATCGAGGTCTATCTGTTCCATTGGGATGTCTATGTGAATGGCGCGATTGGCAAATACGGCATCACCGAAGATCAGGCGAATACCAATACGGTGGCGTATGCGCGGGCAAGCGTGAAGGAGGCGCTGCTGACGTATCCCAACCTTAAGGGCATCGGCGTCTGCTCCGGGGAGCACGACCGCGACACGTTGGATTACACCGCCGATTCGACTGAAAACTATATGTATAAAACCTACGGCAGGGGCATTATGGACGCGCGGGCGGATGCGCGCTGGGACGGCCGCGACGTCCGCTTTATTTACCGCCGTCACGGCGTGCCGGACGAAAATCCGGATGCCATTAAAGAGGTGTTCTTTAATCGAACCGACGGTCAGCCGAACTACACCGGCGGGATTATGGATTCCAGCACAAAGTATTCTGTCGCGCACATGTACGCGTCGCGGCGGCCTCAGGAATGGGAAGATCGTATTATCGATACGGGCTTCCTATCCTCCGGCTTCAAGGTTTGGCTCAACCTGCGCAATGACGACATCTTCATGCACCGCTGGGGTAGCGCGGATTTCGCGCGGGAATTCATTCGAAACATGCCACATGGGGATATCCCCGGATTCTATATGGGTTCCGACGGCTATTTCTGGGGACGTGAGTTCATGGCCAAGTCCCCGTCGTCGCCCAGAGAGATGGAAATCAGCAAGCATTGGTATAATTTCCGGTTGTTTGGAGAACTGGCCTATAACAATGATCTTGATGACGCCTATTGGAAAAAGGTGCTCGAGCATCGGTTCGATTTAAGCGCTTCCGATGGGGCGCTGCTGTTCAACGCGTGGCAGGGTGTTTCCGAAATCGTTCCTCAACTGAACCGCTCGGTTTGGTCGGCCACGGATGGAAACTTCGCGTCGGAAATGTGCCAAGGCGATAATTTCCTCGACTACCAGAACTATTACTTTGAGCGGAACCCGATGATCAGAACCCGGATTCCTCATCATCCGTCGGAGCCGTTATGCATTTCCGTTACCGATTGGGCGGAAGATATCGTGGCCGGCGACACCCCGGACCCAACCCGGCTCACGCCACTGCAGGTCGCGGACAATTTGGAAAGCTGGGCGACCAACGCGCTGGCGGCGCTACCGACGTTGGAGGCGCGGATCGGCGGAAACGCGGAGCTGGAAAACACGCTTAGAGACATTCGTAGCATGGCGTATCTCGGGCAGTATTACGCGGATAAACAGCGCGCCGCCGCCAATCTGAAGCTCTTTCTGACAGGCGGCGCGGCCTTCGCGAGCAAGCATCCGGAGGCGGTCGCCCATATTCATGACGCCAAGGATCATTGGGTTCAATATTCGGACACGCTAAATTTACAATATAACCACACCCTGCACTCCAAGACTGGATATTTTAACTGGGAGGCCACCTACGCGGAGGTACTAGGCGAAGTCGATAGAATTGAGCAGCTCGGCGATCTGCCTACGCCTGAATTTCCAAACATCACCGACGGGCAGGCGTTTGGAACCGCTGACGACCTCAATGTGGACATTGACGTGAAAGGTGGGCCCGATGGCGATCTCGCCGAGGTGAAGTTGTATATCAACGGCCTGCGCGTGGATGGGCGAACCGGAAGCGGCCGGTCATATAATTGGAACTATGCGAGGGACGAGCTTCTAGAAAACATGGACCAGGATTGGTATTCGCTGAAAGCGGTTGTCGTGAATACCTCCGGATTTGTCACCGAGAATGAAATCTACGTGAACGTGAACGCGGCGCCCGGAACCACAACGGTCGCCAAGGAAGATTGGAAAGATGAAAAATATGCATTGATTCATGATCATCCTCACATCTTCGAATCCGGTCGTACAGATTTACCAGATGGTGAAGAGGTCAAGATTGATGGTGATGAATGGGCCGCCGGCGATAACATCTATGGCGCGAGTCTCGCTGAAGCCGTGTTTGCCGACAGGCTGGATGTCAAATTCACATTTGACAGCTCAGGCAAGGTGAAGCTCCGAGACCTGTTTTTAGGGATCAATGTTCATAAGACCCGTTCGAAAGAGGATGAGGGGCGCAAATCCTGCGACATGAATGCCGATGGCGCGATCTATGTTTGGAATGAAGCAGCCCCGCGAAGCATCATTTGGTCCTCTCGGGTATGGGATTCCGAAACCCAATCATTTAAGAATTCAGCTCCGATTGATAATGGATTCACCGGCCCGTTTGAGTTCATCGTAACGCGCGGAAAAAAACTGGCGGTAACCGGCATGAAGAACGGAACACGACAAACTGCCTGGTCGCAGAATCCCGACTACAGGGATTTCATCGGGCGAATTCAATAAGGTCAAACACGTACGAACCCAAGCCACGGAGTATGATATGAAAAAGATACAGATTCGGACACGATCGGTCGTGAAAGAGGCGGTGCTCAATGACAGCGCGACGGCGGATGCCGTTTGGGACGCGCTGCCCATTCAGGGCCGGGCCAACCGCTGGGGCGATGAGATCTATTTCTCGATACCGGTGCGTGTGCCGGCCGAACCGGACGCGAGCGACGAAGTGCAAGTCGGCGATCTGGCCTATTGGGCTCCCGGAACCGCCTTTTGCATCTTTTGGGGACCGACCCCCGCCAGTCATGGCGACGAGCCTCGCGCCGCGAGTCCCGTGAATGTGTTCGGGCGAATACTGGGTGACCTCGACGCGTTCGGCTCCGTCAAAGACGGCGAAGTGATCCGGATTGAGTCGCTGTAGCAAGAAAAAGGGCCCAACCTTCCCGAGATACGCGGTTGACCCACATTTATAGGATGTATTATAAATGCCGGCTGCACGCTTAAAAATCAGGACCCTTTGAATATGAAAACGGAAAAAACTTTGCCCAGCTTCAAACGCGGAAACCTCGTCGAGATGGTTTTTGACGTGTTGCGCGATCGCATTTTGGACGGAACCTACGAAGTCGATAAACTAATGCCGACCCAAGATGCCTTGGCCAAAGAAATGGAGGTCTCCCGAACGGTTCTTCGCGAAGCGTTCAACAAGCTCTCGTCTCTTGGTCTGATCCGAAGCTATCAGGGTCGGGGAACCATTGTTCAGACGCCGGACATGTCGACGGTCATGCGCCCGATCCTTGGCACCATGCAACTCGACGCGAAAACCATGCGCGAATTGATGGAAGCTCGATACCATATCGAAGCCGCCGTCACGCGGTTGGCCGCCAAAAACGCGGACGAGGAATCCATCAGCAAGCTTGGGCGGACGATTACAGCCATGGATGACGGCATGCGGAACAAGGATATCAAGGCTGTTGTCAAGGCGGACTACGACTTCCATATCCAGCTCGCGGAAATGTCCAAAAACCGCGTGCTTAAGCAGATTATCGACGTCTTGCGCGAGATTCTGGTTCGGTTCCTCGAGGATTTCAACAAAATCCCGGGAACGCCGGAGCGCGCGATCAAGCATCACCAACGCATTTTTGAAGCCGTCCGCGATCAATCACCGGATCAGGCCGAAAAGCTGATGAAGGAACATATTCTAGATGTATCCAGCAAACTGAAATCTGAATTCAAGATCGACGTGAATATTTAAAACAAACGGACCGAAACGAGGAGTTGGGCGAAATGAGTGAAAAGGGCGAAACGAAAGCAGAAAGAATAGATGAACACTACGCGAAGTTCATGCGCCTTCCGGTGTTTCTGGTGCTGGGCATCGCCGCGCTGGCCCTCTATCTAGGCGTGCTGCCAGCCGGTATGATCGGCGGTATGTGTTGCCTGTTGCCATTGGCGTTGATTCTTGAAAAAGTCGGGACGAAAATTCCGATTTTGAAAGACTGGCTGGGCGGTTCCCCACTCCTCCTGATTTTTTTCGGAGCGAGTCTGGTCTACTTCGGAATCATCCCCCAGAAGTCGGTGGATAATTTTTCCGCGTTCATGCGAAACGCGCCTAAAAACGAAATCCACGCCGAGCTGATTCTGAAAGACGATCCGGCGAAAGTGATCGACGTGGTTAACGCGGAGACCGGGCGGGACCTGAAGATCGGCGATTCCCTCGGCGCGCTGAAAAGTTCAGGAACCAACTTCCTGAACTTTTACATCTGCGGTTTGATCGCCGGCGCCATCTTCGGCATCAACGGCAAGCTGCTGGTCAAGGCGGGGCTGCGATACGCCGTGCCCCTTTCGGGTTGCATTCTGGCTTGCTGCGGGCTGTCCGCGATCGCGGGCGGCATCATGGGCTATGGCTTCAAGGAGAGCGTTTTCAAGGTCGCCTTTCCCATCCTCGGTGGCGGCATGGGAGGGGGGGCCGTGCCCATGGCGCAGGTCATCCACGACATTACCGGACAGGACATGAAGGAAATCCTTTCCGCCTTCGTGCCCGCGCTGGCGCTTGGAAATATTTTCGCCATTATCGCCGCGGGGCTGTTGGATAAGGTCGGACAAAAATATCCCAGCCTGAGTGGTGAGGGTGAAATCCTGAAAGATTCCAACATCAAGAACGTGGAACCCGAAGTGAGTATGACCGTATGGAATCTGGTGATCGGACTGGCCGTCTCCACGGCGTTCTTCGCGCTAGGCAAAGTGCTCAATCATTTCGTTCCCGCGGTGCATCAGCTCGCCTGGATGATTATCGCGGTCGCGACCTTCAAAATATCCAATATCGTCCCGGAATACATCATCGTGGCCTGCTATTCCTGGTTCCGTTTCATCGTAAAAGCCTTTACCGGCATCATCTTGCTGGCCATCGGCATCGTCTTCACGGACTTGAACGCGGTCATCAACGCGATCACCCCCGTGTATGTCGTGCTGTGCGCGGTCGTCGTTTTCGCCTCCATCATCGGAGCCGGCTTCGCCGGACGCCTGGTGGGATTCAATTTCGTTGAGTCAGCCATCACGGCCGGACTTTGCATGGCCAACATGGGGGGCACGGGCGATGTGGCCGTGCTCTCCGCCGCGCGCAGAATGGCCCTGATGCCTTTCGCTCGTTTCTCAACCAGTATCGGCGGAGGATTCGTGATTATCCTGTGCGGTATCTTAGTTCAATTTTTCGGAACCAAGATTTAAGTCTATGAACAGTGCCATTAAACAACGACTCGAGCGGTGCGACACCACCGGTTGGGATGAGCTCTCCATTCCCTTTGGCGATGACCACGTCAATATTCAAGTTCCCCGCGGATGCGACCTGCTTCGCATGGGCTCGCCGGATGCCGACGTGCTCAAGGAGGCTGAGATCCGGCACGGCCTGAGCCATCCAATCCAATCGCCGACCCTCGCCGAGATTATCGCGTCGAAGGAAAAACCGCCCGAAGAGTCGCGCGTTTGCGTGACTGTTTCGGACATCACCCGTCCCATTCCCTATAAAGGCCCCGATGGCGTGCTGCCGAATTTGCTCGGCATGATTGAAGCGACCGGCGTGAAACGCGAACACATCACCATCCTCATCGGAAATGGAATGCACCGGCCCAGCACATTGGAGGAGCGCGTCTATATGTATGGACGGGATGTGGTGGATCAATACCGCATTCTGGATCATGACTGCGAGGATATGGAATCGATGGTTCTGGCCGCGCGCACCTCCAAGAAAACCGAAGTGCGTTTAAACAAACTGTTCTTCGAAGCGGATGTCCGAATCGTCACGGGGCTGGTGGAAAGTCATTTCATGGCCGGCGCGTCCGGTGGTCGCAAAGGGGTATGTCCGGCGTTGGTCAATACGCATACGCTCCACAAATTTCATGGAGTGGACTTTCTCGAGCACGAAAACGCGACCAACCTCGTGCTGGATGGCAATCCCTGTCATGAAGAAGCGTTGGAAGTGGCGCTCGCGGTCGGCGTCGATTTTCTGGTCAACGTCACCTTGAATCATGAACTGAAACTAGTCGGTCTCTACGCGGGCGATTTGGAAGCCGCGCACCAAGCGGCCGTCGAGGCCATCAAATCCTACGTGACGATCCCGATCCCCGAGCCCTACGACATCGTCATCACCCACGGCGCGTATGTCGGCCGCAACCACTATCAGGTGGCCAAAGCCGCGGTCGGCGCCATGCCGGCGGTCAAAGAATCCGGCTATATCCTGATGTTGGCCAACAACTTCGATGAAGAAACGATTGGCGGAGTTGAATACCGCACCGTGCTCCATCTGTTGAAGATCCTGGGGCCGGAAGCCTTCATTTCGATTATGCGGCACGCGGATTGGGTCTTTACCAAAGACCAGTGGCAACCCCAAATGTGGGCCAAACCCTTGCGTAAAGTCGGGGCTGACAAAATGGTCTACTGCGCGCCGCAGGTCACCGACGAACAGGCCCTGATTATTCCCGGCGTGGTTGGGACCGACCTGATGCCCGATGACGACGCGCCGACCTCCATGCTGGAACGGGCGCGGGTCATGATGCAAAACGCCGTTAAATACGCGGTGTCCGATCCCAGGTGGGACGGACGCCCGCCAACCATGGCCTTTGTTGAAGAAGGCCCTTACGCCATACCGATTTTAGAACCCTAAATTAAGGAGAACGATGATGGAATCATTTGAACAAGCGCGCCGGTTGCTCGAGGAATTTAAAGGTGGCGATTATTTATTCGGCAACGAGGTCCTGAAAGATGTCGGCCAAGTGGCCGCCCGCGCCGGCAGGAAACCGGTGTTTATTTATACTTGGTTCCCGGGGGTTGAAGATTTTCTTAAAATCATCCGCGACTCGGTTCAGCAAGCGGGATTGAGCTTTCTCGCCGAGATCGAAGGCCCGCGCCCGAACGCGCCCCTCGAGGATTTGGCCCGTATCCGCGAACAGCTGGAAGCGGCTGATCCCGATGTGATCATCAGTTTCGGCGGCGGCAGCACCATCGATTCCGCGAAAGCGGCGGAAGTGCTACGAACGCTGGGCGGCAACATCGAAGACTACTTCGGCGTGGGTCTGGTTTCTAAAAAACTGGAAGAAACCGGAAAAGTTCTGACTCCGCACATCGCGATTCAGACCGCGGCCTCGTCGGCCGCGCACCTGACCAAATACTCCAACATCACCGATGTCGGCAGCGGACAGAAGAAACTGATCGTCGACGAAGCCATCGTGCCCGCGTTCCCGGTCTTCGACTACACGGTAACGCACGGCGCGCCCGCCGCCCTGACGCTTGACGGCGCGCTCGACGGCATCGCCCACATCTTGGAAGTCTTCTACGGCTCCGTTGGAAACGACACCTATGACCAGATGTACGCCCTCGCGGAAGTCGGTATTGGTTTGGTGGTGGATAATCTGGCCAAGCTAACCTCGAATCCGGAAGACAAAACGGCGCGCGAAGCGATTTGTTTGGCGACCGATCTGGGGGGCTACGCGATCATGATCGGCGGCACCAACGGCGGACATCTCACCAGCTTCTCGCTGGTGGACATCCTGACGCACGGGCGGGCTTGCGCCATGATGAATCCCTACTACACCGTCTTCTACGCGCCAGCCGTTGAGGGGCCGCTGAAGCTGGTGGCCAAACTCTTGAAGAAGGCCGGCTATTTGACCGCGGATCCGAGCGACCTTTCCGGCCGCGAACTCGGCGAAGCCGTCGCGAACGCGTTCTTCAACTTCGCCAACGCCGTCGATTTTCCGACCACGCTCAGTGAAGTGCCCGGATTCTCGCAGGAGCACATCGAACGCGCGCTGACCGCCGCGAAAAATCCCCAGTTGAAAATGAAGCTCGAAAACATGCCCATTCCGTTGTCCGCGGAAATGATCGAGGAATACATGCGGCCGATTTTGGACGCGGGGAAAACCGGCGACCTGGGATTGATCAAAACGTTGTGATGTTCAACGCCGTTTATCGAGCCCCCCCGCGGTGATGATGTTCGAGAGGATGAAAATGAGAATACGTTCGGTCTTATGGCTTTTTTGCCTTGTGGGGGTGCTGCAACCGGGCCGCGCCGCGGCTTCGGTGGCGTATGACGCGCGGGTGCCGCGCCTGTCGTTCGCGGCGCGGGAAATCGAGGCCGCGCTGAGCGCGGCGGGGCGGGAAAATCCGCGCGTCGCGTTGATCGTTAAGCCGGGCGTCGCCGCGCCGGAAGGATTCCTGATTCGCAGGGTGGGCCGCGACGAGGTGGAGGTCGTCGGTTCGGACGCGACGGGCGCGATGTACGGCGGGCTCGAAGTGGCGGAGCTGATCCGACTGGGGCGTCCGATCGAGAACTTGAAACGCGAGCCGTTCGTGAAAAAACGCGGGATCAAGTTCAATATCCCTTGGGACGTTCGCACGCCTTCATATGATGACACGGGCGACAACGCGCAGAAAAACATCGAGGCGGTTTGGGATTTCGAGGGCTTCTGGAAACCATATCTCGATGATCTGGCGCGCTATCGCTACAACGTGCTGAGCCTTTGGAGCACGCATCCGTATCCTTCCATCATCAAGTTGGACGACTATCCCGACGTGGCGTTGGACGATGTCTATCGGGTCGAAGATGGCCTGTTGAAGCCGGAATATAGAAACAAGTTTCAGGAGCTCGATCAGAACGGCGACGGCGCCCTTACGCTCGAACATGACGCGAGCGTGCTGCGGCTGGTCAAAAAAATGACCATGGACGAGAAGATCGAGCACTGGCGCGAGGTGTTCAATTACGCCGGCGACCGCGGAATCGAAATCTATCTGTTCCACTGGAACGTTTTCACCTTCGGCGCGACGGGAAAACACGGAATCACGGAGGATCAGACCAACGACATCACGATTGATTATCTCCGCCAGAGCGTTCGCCAGACCTTGCTGACCTATCCGCAGATCGCCGGGATCGGCGTCACCGCGGGGGAAAACGCGGACAACCAGATCAAGGGGAAGTATTCGATTGAAAACTTCCTGTTCAACACCTACGGCCGCGGCATCATGGATGTGAAAGAACAGCAACCCGACCGAAAGGTTCGGTTCATCTTCCGTCGACACATGACGGGGCTGGGTCCCATCAAAGAAGCCTTCTCCGAATTTCCGGATCAATTCGACACCAGCTTTAAATACATCATCGGGCACATGTACGGCCCGCGGGATCCGAAGCTCTTCGACATTCAGTTCCGCCGCGAGGTGGAGGAATTCAACGTGCCATGCTGGCTCAATTTGCGCAACGACGACCTGTTCGTGCTGCGCTGGGGCAGCCCGGACTACGCGCGCGACTATCTGCGGAACATGCCGCTCGACGTGATGCCCGGTTTTTACATGGGGTCGGACGGCTATGTCTGGGCGCGCGAAACGATCGCCAAGAATCCGGCCATGGCCGGAAAGCTGGAGATCGACAAGCACTGGTATCGCTTCCGCATGTGGGGCGAGCTGGCTTATAACCCGGAGCTCGGCCGGGATTATTGGGAAGACGTGCTCCAACAACGCTTTCCCGGGGTGAACGGCGCGATGCTCTACGACGCCTGGGCGGCGGTTTCCGAGGTGGTGCCGGAAATCAACACGCTCTGCTGGAAACCCAACGACGCGATGATCGCGCCGGAGGGCTGCATCGATAATAAAGGATTTTTGACCATCGATAGGTACTATTTCGACAAGGAGTGGAACATGTCGTTGCCGCGCTCCGGGTATGTTTCCGTGAAGGATTGGGGCGTAGCCGTCGCCGCGGGAAAAACGCCGGAGGGGGTCGGCCCGTTCCAGGTGGCGGACGCGTTGGATGGATACGCCGAAACCGCGCTCAACGCGCTTCCGGTCTTGCGAAAGCAAGCGGACGGCGACGCGGAGCTGCGGGAAACCCTCGACGACATCGAAAGCATGGCCCATCTCGGACGCTACTACGCCGCCAAAACGCGCGGCGCGACCAAGCTGGCTACGTTCCGCGAAGACATTTCTCAAAAGCGGTACAACGCCGAGGCCGTGACTCATTTGAAGAACGCGGTGAAGAGTTGGGAGGCCTACGCCGCGATCACCGCGCCACGGTACAACCCGCAATTGATGGCCCGCACCGCTTTCATGGACTGGAACCAGATTCTCGAGGAAGTGAAAAAGGAAGTCCTTGCCGTGGCGCGCGAGGGCGACTATCCAGACGTGCGGATCACCAACCTGAAAGATGGCGAGCGGTTGTCAGCGAACCAGGAACTCCGCGTGGAGGTGGCCGCGAGCGACGGAGACGGCGTTCGGGAAGTGAAGCTCTACCTCAACGGCCTGTTGTTGAACGGCGCTCGGCGAAACGGCGCCTATGTCTGGGACGGGTCAACCGACGAGTTGCTGAAATCGATCAGACCCGGGACGGCGCGGCTGCTGGCCGCGGCTGAGGATGAGACCGGCATATTCGGCCGTCAGGAAATTGAAATCCTCGCGGGTAACGCTTCGGAAGCGGTCCCCGCGGATGAAGTCCACCAGGTGATTCTGAACGAGGGCGAGCGCCTGACGGGCGCGGACGGGCGTGATTTTCCGCGCTTGGAATGCGATCTGAAGATCAATGACGATGGACGGTTGGTTCTTCATGGGATCATTCCGGGTAGAACCCGGAACAGAACGCTGCTTTGGAAGTCGATCATGCATCGCGATCGCACCGGCGGGCCGTATTATTCCGTTCTGGAAAAGGGGCGGCTAACGACTTACCGGGCCGAGCCCGACAAAGCGGAAGTGAAGATTTTCGAAACGCCCGCGGTTTCCGGTGAAGGTCCTTTCAAGCTCGGAATCACGGCGTCGAAAAACCTGGTCGTTTTCCGCGCGGTCGAAGGAGAGGCCATCCGTATTGTGTGGAAGAGCGGCGACTAAGACCGTATTCGCGGGGCGTATATCAATCCCAAGGAACACGGCGAGCCGCTTCGCGCGACCCAATCTATTGTCGTCGGGGCGAAAAAACGCGAGAACGCTCATTTAAAACCGTTCAAGTTTGCGAGGCGGTTCAGTTTCAAGAGCTGGTGAACGCAAGCAGTGCAAAAGCATGTCGCTGTTCGGCTAAGCGTGCTCACCAAACGTCCAAAATAGATTTACGCGCGCCCGCTTGTCGCGAGTCCAACGGAGAATGCTTTTGTGGAACGCGCGGCCGATCTGATACGTTGCGTGCAAATGGCGAAGTGGCGATTCATACTTTTATGCGGTGTAATCGGGTTGTCGGATCCATGTATGGCCGTCCATCCATACAC
>JARFRL010000377.1 GCA_029287275.1 Pontiella desulfatans | reverse complement strand
ATTGAAGGTGGCGTCCAAACCGTTCCGCGAGATCCAGTAGTTCCTCGTACAATTCGAAGAGTTCGGGGCAGGGCGCTTCATCGGGCGTGGTCCGGTTGAACAACGCCGTGATGTACGACGCGGTTCGCATGGCCCGCCAATCGGTTCGGAATCCGTCGCGGCGGTGGAGCAACGCGCACTCTTTCGCCGTGAGCAGCGTGTTGGATCGCTTGGCGTAGTAGAGCAGTTCGCTGGTGCCGAACAACTGGTATTCTCCGAGGAACGGGCTCTTGGGTCGCGTCGCGCCTCTCAACGAGGTGGAGATCAGTCCGTGTTGCCGGGTGAGCCAACGCACGACGCGCGACGTGGTGGAGTAGGGGTGGATCGAGAGGGGTATCGCGGTGGCTCGGACGATCATTCAACCTCCGACCACGTTAACGCGCAGCGCGATCAGCGAAACCGTCACGCCATAATAAATCAGCAACGCCAAGATGTCGTTCGAGGCCGTGACGAACGGGCCGGACGCCACGGCGGGATCGATCTTCATCCGGTTCAGGATGACGGGGACGATGGCGCCAAACACCGCGGCGAAGGTCATCGCCGAGAAAAGCGCGACGCCGACGGTCAGCGCGAGATAGGTTGGGGCGAGGGCGGTGTGCGCCTTGCTGATGATGAATCGGGCGTACACGCCAAAGACGCTTCCGCAGATCAGTCCCATCGTGGCGCCGGCGATGATTTCATGCGTCAAAACGCGGCGGATGTTTTTGGTGTATCCCGTGCCGAGCGCGATGCCGCGAATGACCAATGTGGAGGACTGGATTCCGGTGTTGCCGCCCATGGCCAGAATAACCGGAACAAACGCGCCGAGCACGACGACCTCGCTGACCGAAAGGTAGGCGTGGTAGCTGTTCAGTAACAAAACGCTGATGAATCCGGTCGCCAAGGTGATCAACAACCACGGCAGGCGGGTTTTCGACGCGTGAAACGGCGAGTTGTATTCCAGTTCGGAATCGCTCGAGCCGGCCAATTTGAAGATGTCTTCCGAGGCTTCCTCCTCGATGACGTCCATGATGTCGTCCGCCGTGATCCGGCCGACCAGTTTGTTCTGCCAGTCGAGGACCGGCAACGAGCTCAGGTCGTATTTCGAGGCGAGTCGGGCGACTTCTTCCTGGTCGGCGTCGGTATGCACGGAAATGGTTTCCTTTTCCGCGAGCTCGTCCAACGTCTGACCGCGGTTGCCCCGTTTCAGCAGCTCCCACAGCTGGATCCAACCCGTCAGGCGGCCTTCCTCGTCGACCACGTACAGGTAATAAAACGGCTCGTCGAGATCAAGGGAGCCAATGTGCTCGACGGCTTCGGCCGCGCTCATGGTGGCCGGAACGGACACGAAGTCGGAGGTCATGATTCCGCCGGCGCTGTCCTCGTCGTATTGCATCAGCTCGCGGACTTCGTCGGAATCCTCTTCCTCCATGAGGTTGAGAATCTCGCCGCTTCGTTCGTCCGTGAGTTCAGACAGCAGGTCGGCCGCGTCGTCCGGCGCCATCTCCTCGACGATGTCGGAAATTTCCTCGTCGGAAAGGTCTTCGAGAATGTCGGCCTCGGTCTGATCGTCCAGCTCGGCCAGCACGTCGGGCTTGATCTCGTCGTCGATCAGCTCGAACAGTTTGGTTTGCGCGCTGGCCGGCGCGTGGTTGATGATTTCCGCGATGTCGGCCGGGTGCAACTCGTCGAAGAACTTGGGGACTTGCTCCCAAAGCTCGCCTTTCACGCAGAAATTAATCCGCTCCTTGACTCTGTTGATGTCCGACACGGGGAACTCCCGGGAATTGAGCTATTCGCCGGCGTCAACCAGCTCGACTTCGAAAACAAGCCACGCGTTGGGCGGGATGACGCCTCCGGCGCCGCGGGCTCCGTAGCCCAGCTCCGGCGGAATGACCAACACGCGTTTTCCGCCTTCCTTCATCAGCATGATCCCTTCGTCCCAACCGGGGATGACGCGGCCGGCGCCGACGGGGAACTGAATGGGTTCGCCGCGGGAAACCGAGCTGTCGAAGACCGTTCCGTTCAAAAGCTTGCCGGTGTAGTGCACGCTGACCGTCGCGCCTTTCTTCGGCGTCGCGCCTTCGCCGGGCCGGGTGATGGTGTACATCAAGCCGGACGCGGTTTTTTCAGCGTCGGGGAACATCGCCGCGATTTTGGCGGTCTGTTCGGCCGCGGCTTTGGCGGCCTTTTCCCGCTGGATTTTTCCGAAGTTCGCGCGCATGGAATCGAACGTGGCCTGATCGGCCTTGAGGGCCTTCGCCTTTTCGCCGACGCGGATGATGACGACCTGCTTGAGCGCGTCGCCCTTTTCGATCGCGTCGACCACGTCCTGCCCCTCGATCACGTGGCCGAAGACGGTATGTTTGCCGTCGAGCCAAGGCGTTTCCTTGTGGGTGATGAAGAATTGACTGCCGTTCGTGCCCGGCCCCGCGTTGGCCATGGACAGGATGCCCGGCCCCTTGTGGGAGAGGGAGGGATCGATCTCGTCCGGGAAACGATAGCCCGGTCCGCCCGTGCCGGTTCCAAGCGGGCACCCGCCCTGAATCATGAAGTCGGGAATGACGCGGTGAAAGACGAGCCCGTCGTAATAGGGCACCCCGTTGGTTTTCGCGGTGTTGTCGATCGCGCCCTCGGCGAGGCCCACGAAGTTGACGACGGTGAGCGGCGTTTTTTCAACTTCGAGCGCGCAGAGGATTTCGCCTTTGGACGTGATGAATTTCGCGTAGACGCCCGGCTCGGTCGGTTCCTTCGCGGCGCCGGCTAGAGAGGTCGCGGCGATCGCCGCGGCGAGTAAGAAAGTGGTTTTCATGTTTTGCCCTCCTGTTCGTTTCAAAATGAAAGGAAAAGGTAGCGGAACCAAGGCGCGATTTGAAGTCCCGAATTGGCATTAGTAGACGGGGCGCTTCTCGTTCCAACCCGCTCTGTTCCTCCGAAAAACAGGCGCGAACTTTATCGACAACCCCGCGGATCGCCCCTAGCCTTCCTTTCCGTTAAACAACAGAAAGGAATGAACTCATGATTCTGATGAAAACCTCCAAAGGAGACATCAAACTCGAACTCAACGCGGAAAAGGCGCCGAAAACCGTCGCGAACTTCCTCGCCTACGTCGAGTCCGGCCACTACGCCGGAACCATCTTCCACCGCGTCATGGACGGCTTCATGATTCAGGGCGGCGGATTCGACGCCGACATGAACCAGAAACCCGCGCCGAACACCGTTGAAAACGAGGCCGCCAACGGGCTCGGAAACGGCGTCGGAACCATCGCCATGGCCCGCACCTCTGATCCGCACAGCGCCGGCGCGCAGTTCTTCATCAACGTGGGCGACAACGCGTTTCTCAACCATCCCGGCCAAGACGGTTGGGGCTACTG
>JARFRL010000280.1 GCA_029287275.1 Pontiella desulfatans | reverse complement strand
GTTGGAAAAGACCTTGAAGCGCGCGCGAACGCCCAGTCCGCCCTGTCGACCGCGGAAGAGCCGAGGAGCGAGAACAACGCATACCTCTCCAACCTCGATTCTTACCGTGCGCCTCCATCTTAGTTAAATTGGCCCCATGATACGGACACCCTAACAACTTATACGTTACTGTTAGATCCTAGTCGCGGGACTTTCTTCCGCGCGCGAACCGGTCAAAATCGGCGTGGCGGGACTGTCGCATTCCCATGTTCTGCTCCTGTTGCGCGACCTGAAACGAACGGACCTTGAGATTGTCGGCATTGTTGAAGAGGATCAAAACCTGTCCGCGCGATACGCCGCGAAATTCAAAATCGATGAAAGCCTTTTCTTTGATTCGCTGGATGAAATGCTGGAGCGGGCGAAGCCGGAAGGGGTCGTTGTTTTCACGTCGATCCACGATCACTTGAAGGTGGTCGAGGCCTGCGCTCCGCGGGGCGTCCACGTCATGGTTGAAAAGCCGCTCGCGGTTTCCGTGGAGCACGCGGAAAAAATGATCGCCCTGAGCGAAAAGTCCGGCGCGCTCTTGCTGACCAACTATGAAACCTCGTGGTATCCCTCGAATCATGAAGGATTCGAAATGATCGAGAGCGGCGCGTTGGGCGATCTACGGAAGATCATTGTCTACGACGGCCACACGGGGCCGCGGGAAATCAGGGTCAACGAGGAATTTCTCGACTGGTTGACCGATCCGGTGCTCAACGGCGGCGGGGCGGTGACGGATTTCGGTTGTTATGGCGCGGATCTAATCACATGGATCCTGAAGGGGGAACGGCCCGTTAGCGTCTACGCCAGCCTGAAGCGATACAAGCCGGACGTGTATCCCAACGTGGATGACGACGCGACCATCATTCTGTCGTACCCAACCATGGAGGGTGTCATTCACGCTTCGTGGAACTGGCCTTTCAGTCGAAAGGACATGCACGTGTATGGAACCACCGGCTACGCGTTGTTGGACGACAAGGAAACCATCCGTTACAGGCTGGAAAAGAAATCCCCCGAGCTGGTGAAGAACGTTCCATCCGAGAAAGCGCCGTTCACCAATCCATTCTCCTTTTTCGTCGCGGCCGTCAGGGGCGACGTGAAGGTGGAGCAAACGGACCTGTCTTCTCCGGAAATCAACCTCACCGTGATGAAAATCCTTGAGGCCGCCAAAGAAAGCGACCGGACCGGAAAAGAAGTTTTCCTGAAGGACTGATTCGAAACGCTTTTTATACTTTGTATCGCTCCAAAATATCGTTTTGGTGGCGTCTTGATATATGAATCGAACCATCAGCCGCGAACACCCCGTGAGAGCCTTTGCTTGAACAGGGGTTGTTGACGGCATGAAACACATTGGTAATGTCGTTTGAATTCGCGTTCACCGAATCGAGCGCGGCCATCAAGGGAAAATAAAATGAGACTTACTATAATGTCCATGCTTGTTGGACTGACCGCGAGCGCGGTTCACGCGTCCTCCAAACCGAACATCATAATCATTCTGAACGATGATCAGGGCTATCAGGATTACGGCTGTTACGGGTCGCCGGACATCAAAACGCCGCGGGTGGACCAGATGGCCGAAGAGGGCATGCGGTTCACGGACTTTTATGTCGCGTCTCCCGTCTGCTCGGCCTCGCGGGCGGCCCTGCTGACCGGCTGTTACCCCAATCGGGTAGGCGTGAGAGGCGTCTTTTTTCCTAATCGGGGGCATAACGGGTTGGACCCGAAACACGTCACGATCGCCGAGATGCTGAAAACGGTGGGCTACGCGACCAAGGCGGTCGGCAAATGGCATCTGGGCGATGAGAAGGAATTCCTCCCGACCAATCAAGGATTCGATTCCTACTACGGCATTCCCTACAGCAACGACATGTTTCCGGCCAAGTCGATGAAGTACGCCGAAAATTGCCTCTATCGAGAAGGGGTGACTCAGAAGAAACTGGCCGAGGCGTTTGCCGCGGACAAGTCGGGAAAGGGCCGCCCCAAAGGTTTCAACAACAAAGTCCCGCTCATGCGCGACGATGAGTGCGTTGAACTCCCCGCGGACCAGACCACGATCACGAAACGATACGCGTCCGAGGGGATCGAGTTCATCTCCGAAAGCGTGAAAAACAAGACGCCCTTTTTCCTGTATCTGGCCAATTCGATGCCGCACACGCCGCTCTTCGCTTCAGACGACTTCAAAGGAAAAAGCAAGCGCGGTCTCTACGGCGACGTGATTGAAGAGATCGATTTTAATATCGGACGCGTGCTGGATCATTTGGAAACTTTGGGGATTGAGGACGACACCATCGTGATCATCACCTCCGACAATGGACCCTGGTTGATCAAGGGAGACGACGGTGGTTGCGCCCTGCCGCTTTTCGAAGGAAAGATGACTCATTTCGAGGGGGGGCAGCGTGTTCCCGCGGTCATAAAATGGCCGGGCAACGTGCCGGCGGGGTCGGTCTGCGAGGAGATGGTCCTCTCCATGGACCTTCTCCCAACGATCGCTCATGTCACCGGCGCCGCGTTGCCGACGGTGATGCCGCTGGATGGAAAGAACATCGCGCCCTTGATCACCGCGGAGGAGGGCGCTTCGACACCCCATGATTTCTTCTTCTACGGAACCTTGGCCGTCCGAAGTGGCGAATGGAAATATCACGCGAAAGAACTGTTCAAGGTCAAGACGACCATGCGGGACACCAAGGGGCCGACGCTCTACAATCTCAAGAAAGATATCGGCGAGAGTCGTAACCTGATTGATCAATATCCCGAGATCGCTGATCGGTTGGCCAAGGCGTTGGAAAACAATCCCAACGCCAAGCCGGGCGCTCGAAAAACAAGAAACGAATGAAACCTCGTTTTGTTTACATCACCACGGCGCGCGGATCGGCTTCAGGATGATGAGCGGGTTCTTCCGCGCCACCGCGCGGAATCATTCAGCCGCCGCAGCCAAGCCGTCGGGAGATCTCGTTCGCGGCGGTTAGGGTCTTGGTGGCCATGGCGTGAATCTTGGACTTGGTGAAGGTGTTGGTGGAGGCCGTGACGCCGACGGCCGCGATCGTTTTGCCGAACGCGTTGACCACCGGCGCCGCGACGCAACGGACGCCGAGCACGTATTCCTCTTCATCCATCGCATAGCCTTGCTTACGAGTGCGCTCCAAGCTTTTCAGCACCGCTCGCGCCGTTGAGTCGGTGTTTTTCGTGTGAGCGGTCAGCGCGAGGTTTTCGATGAATTTAGCCGGCTCCACGATGGAGAACGCGAGGAATATCTTTCCGGTTGAAGAACAATGCAGGTCGACCAAGGTGCCGGGGCGCGAGGCGATGCGGACGGGGTGGGGGCTGTCGGCCACTTCGACCAGCATCGATTGGTCTCCATTCAACACGGCGAGATGACAGGATTCTCCGGTGTCGCGCGCGAGCGCTTTGAGAACCGGCCGAGCGTAGCCGCGGATATCAAGATGATCCAACGCCTTGACCCCGAGCTGTACCAAGGTGGTTCCAAGCGTTAGCGCGCCGGCTTCATTTTCCGCGAGAAATCCAGCATCCAGCAGGGTCCGAGTGATCCGCAACGCCGTGGTGCGGGGAATATCCAACTCCGAGGAAAGGGTTTTGAGAAGGCATCCGTCGGGGGTGTCGGCGATCCGTTCCATAACCTCGCATGCTTTGCCCAGATTGGGTATGTGATACTTGTTCATGGCGCCAGTGTGTTCATATATGAACCAATGTAAATGGTTTTGACGCGGAAAAATCGAGGAGCAGATCGGGGTTAGGCGCGGGGGCTCAAGCAAGCCTCGCCCCGGTTGTTCATATTTGAACATACTCCTCGAAAGTTGAATCGGCCCGTTGCGTCGGCGGAAAAGCGGAGTAGATTCAACGCCATGAAAACTAAAGCCCTTGTTCCGATGGTTGCCCTGCTGGGCATGATGTTAACCGCGGGCGCGGAAACGCGCGGACCCGCGACCTTTTGCCGGTTCGTTCCGGAGCGCGCGGATGATTTCGCGTGGGAAAA
>JARFRL010000167.1 GCA_029287275.1 Pontiella desulfatans | reverse complement strand
GTGACGATCGCGGCGATCGGCGCGCTCACCGCGGCGGCGGGGCGACTGATGGGCGATCTGGGTCGTTACGCGAACTATTTCGTCGCGGTCATCTTTTTCTACGTCGGCCTGGGGTTGCTGGGCGTCGTTCCGCTGAGTTGGAACAGGCCCGAGCATGTGGGCGAGAAGCGAAAAGGGCTTTTCGCCGCGTTCTCGCTCGGTTTGATTTTCGGGATCGCGTTGGGCCCGTGTTCCTTCGCCTACATGGCGCCCCTGCTTGGCGTCGCCTTCAAACTCGGCGCGGATCAACCGGTTTACGCGGGAAGCCTCCTGCTCATGTATGGAATCGGCCATTGCGGCGTCATCGCCCTCGCGGGCGTTTCCGCGAGTTGGGTCCAGAAATACACGGACTGGAACGCCGAATCGCGCGGCGCGTTCCGGCTCAAAAAGGTCTGCGGCGGGCTCGTCCTCCTCGGCGGACTTTACCTGATTTACACCGCGCCTTAGAACATGGTGCGGCGGCGCGGTCCGCGATTGTGGAGGGTGAGGCTCGGTCAGAATCCAAAAACAGGAGCGCAAGGCTCCGTCCGAGCCCCGCGTCCGCCAGGCCGAATGGAGGGTGAGGCTCCGTCCGAACATCCGTCTCCGCAAAGCCCCGCGCCCTCCAGCTCGGACAGAGCCTCGCCCTCCAGCTCGGACAGAGCCTCGCCCTCCAGCTCGGACAGAGCCTCGCCCTCCACCCGACGCCTCGTCCTCCCTTAATCGTGCCAGAGAAGATGCTCGAGCTCTCCTTGGTAGGGCCAGTCATCCGGATTAGCGCATAATCCTGCCCGGACCGGGTTGTTTCGCACGTAGTTCCATTTTTCGCTATAGGAATCTCCGGTCCGAAGTTGCGTGTCCCAGTGATCGGTTTGCCAGATCGGGTGCTGTTCTGGTCTCGGCCAATGGTTGGATACGAGTGATTTCCAGTAACGAATCCATTTGGTTAGTGGAGGATATTCCATGCCCACAGGGGCGCAGAAAAAATGAATGTGGTCGGGCATGATGGTGTAGCGACCCGTTTTCCAATAGGCGGCTTGGACCCATGCGTTGACAATGACTTCGTGCGCGCGAGCGTTGTCGAAGATGGGTTCGCGACCTTTAGAACAAACCGTGAGAAATAGAACTCTGGAACGGTTGGGTTGTTCGAATACCGGTTGGTGGGCGGGGTGTTTACGAGTTCTGTCAGCTCTTTTGCCCATGAAAGAAAAATAAAGAAAACGTGCGAGCGTGTCAAGAGTATGAGGGTGAGGCTCCGTCCGAACATCCGTCTCCGCAAAGCCCCGCTCCCGCAAAGCTCGGACAGAGCCTCGCCCTCCAGCTCGGACGGAGCCTCGCCCTCCATATTCCTTCTAAAATACGTAATCCACAGTTTTTGTTATTTGACAATTAGCTAAATAACTAAATATAAAGGGGCCCATGCAAACCACCTTGGACATCATGAAGGCGCTTTCGGACAAAAACCGAACGCGCGTGGTCGCGGCGCTCTGGCGCTTCGACGAGCTCTGCGCCTGCCAAATCACGGAATTGCTGCAAGTAAGCGGGGCGACCGCGTCGCGGCATTTGGGCGTTTTGCAGAAAAACGGATTGGTTGAGAGCCGAAAAGAGGGCCGGTGGGTCTATTACAAGCTCGCGAAACCCTCCGGCTCGGAATCGCTGTTTCAATGGTTGGAAAAATCGCTTTCCGGAACGGATGAACTCGTCGCGGACTACCAGACGCTTAAAACGATCGTGGGGATCACCCGCGAGGATCTCTGCCGCATGCAGCGCGGCGAGGAATGTTGCCCGAAGTGAACAGGAAAAATTTATAATGAGTGAACAGAAAGACAGTGGAATCAGCTTTTTCGAGAAATACCTGACGGTATGGGTCGCGCTCTGCATGATCGCGGGCGTTCTGATCGGCCGGTTCCTTCCGGCCCTTCCGGAATTTCTCGGCAAGCTGGAATACGCCAACGTCTCGATTCCCGTCGCGGTGCTGATCTGGATCATGATCTATCCGATGATGATGAAGGTCGACTTCAAGAGCGTG
>JARFRL010000086.1 GCA_029287275.1 Pontiella desulfatans | reverse complement strand
ATGGCGAGAAGAACCAGCTTGGTATCGCTCAACACGATCAGTGACATCAACATGACGCCGCTGATGGACCTGACGTTCATTCTGCTGATCACGTTCATCATCACGTTCCCGCTGATCGAGCAGGGCATCGCGATCAACCTGCCGAAAGGCAAGGCCGCGGACATGATGGAATCCGAAACGCGGTCGATCAGCCTGAACCTCGACCAACAACTCTATCTCGACGACGTGCCGGTTTCCGAAGCCGAGCTGCGCGCCTCCATGGCCGAGATCGGGTTGCAAGATCCGAACACGACGGTGTACGTCCGCGCCGACCGAAAGCTGCCGTATGGCGAGGTGGTCGCGATCATGAAAATCCTGCACGACGCGAGCATCACGAAAATGGCTTTGGTGACGGAGGCGGATCAGTAAGCCATGAACGCTTTCCAACGTAGAGTGGCCTGGCGGGTGCTCGCCATTCATTTAGGGGTGATCGGGTTTCTCGCGCTCGTGACGATGATGAAAGGGTGCTTCCGCCCAAAACCGAAGCCGGAGATCTTGACCTACATCGAGTTCGGCCAGCCCGCGCCGCCCGTCGCGATGCAAGAGGTTCAGGATCTGCCCGATCCGGAACCGCCCGCGCCTCAGCCGGAGCCCGAACCGCCCCCGCCGGAACCGGTGAAGATTCCCGAGCAACCCAAGAAAATCATCAAACCGCCGAAAAAAGTCGAGCCGCCCAAAAAGATCGAGCCCAAGAAAACGGAGCCGAAGTGGAAGCCGGTGGACCCCAAAGACATCAAAATCGGGAAAAAGGTGGAGCCCGCGAAGCCGCCCAAGCCCGCGGTCGATCCCCGCGAGATTTCCAAGGCGCTCTCCAGCGTGCAGCAGCCTTCGGCGGCGACGCCGAACGGACCGGTGGGCAATCCCAGCGAGATCGCGGCGTACGACGCGCTGATCAACTCGGTGTTCCAAAACGCGTGGGCCAAGCCCGCCGCGCCCGCGGCCCGGCCGGCCAGCGTCACGATTTCAATCTCGTCCAGCGGGCGGGTTACGGGATATCGATTGACCCAGCCGTCCGGCGACGCCCAGTGGGACGCGACGGTGATGGCCGCGGTGAAAAGCGTGCGGATGTTGCCGCGCCCGCCGCCCAAGGGCTATCCGCTCGATAATATTATCGTGCGGTTCCAGATCATCAATTAACCTGTCCGTTATTTGGAGGATTCACGCATGAAAAGACAATGGTTTCTATCCGGCGCGCTATGGACCGGTTGCGCCGCGCTCGGTCAGCGGGTGATTGACGTCACGGGACAGGGGCAGGGAAAAATCTCGATCAGCCTCGCGAGTTTTCGGACGGGGGCCGACGCGGCGTCGAAAACGTTTCTTTCCGTTTTGAAGGCGGATCTCAATCGATCGGGCTATTTCAGCGTCACCTCCAGCGCCGCTTCGGTGAGCGTGGTAGGGCAGGCGACCGCGGGGAGTCAAATCAAGGCCGACGTGCAGGTGTATAAAACCGCGGACCGCCAGCGCGTGCTGGGCAAATCCTTCACGGACGACGCGCGCAACGCCCGCAAGGTGGCGCACGTCGTGGCCGACGCGATCACCCTCGCCGTCACCGGAAAGCCGGGCATGGCCTCGGCGCGGATCGCGATGGTCGGCAACCGCACGGGCCGCAAAGAGCTCTACGTTTCCGACATGGACGGCAAAAACGCGCGGCAGGTGACCACGGACCGCAGCATCGTGGTCGGCCCGGGCTGGACGCCCGACGGGAAAAACGTGGTGTACACCTCGTATAAAAGCGGCTACCCGAACGTGTTCATGACCGGCCGCGGCAAGCCGCTTTCAAGCTATGGCGGCCTGAACGCCAGCGGCTCGATCTCGCCGGACGGCAAAAGCATGGCGGTCATTCTTTCCAAGGACGGCAATCCCGAGCTTTACGTCAAGAGCCTGCGCACGGGCTTTCTCAAGCGGATCACGAAGACGCGCCGCGGCAACGAGGCGAGTCCGTGCTGGTCGCCGGACGGGAAGCACCTCGCGTTCGTGTCCGACTCCTCGGGCCGGCCGCACGTCTACATCATTCCCGCGGACGGCGGAACCGCGCAGCGTTTGTCGAGCTCCGGGACGGAAAACGTCGCGCCGGATTGGGGCAAGAACGGATACATCACCTATTGCAGCCGCGTGGGCGGGAAATACCGGATCATGGTGGCCAATCCCGTGGCCCGAACGCTCCGCCAGCTGGAAACCGATTGGGCCGACTACGAGGATCCGCATTGGGCGCCGGACGGCCGGCATATCGTCTGCTCGCGCACCTCGAACTACCGTTCCGCCATCTACCTCCTTGACACTCTCAAAGATTCTCCTGTAGCTTTGATTTCAGGGTCGGGCGACTGGTATTCGCCGGCCGTGTCTCCATAATCCATAAGCGGGGTAGTAGTAATGAGTAAGATGATTTTCAAACTGTTTGTTTTCGCGGCCGTGGCCGGCTCGCTGTCCTTGCTGGGCGGTTGCCGTTCCAAGAACGCGAACGACGCCGACTTGTATGGTTCCGACAATCTTTATGGCGACCCGCTCGTCGGCGACATGCCGCTGAACGACATCGAGGGCCTTCCGGCGGATGGCGACCGTTCCGTGGTGCGGCCCGTTTATTTCGCGTACGACAGCTCGCAGGTGAATCCGGAAGAAGCCGGAAAATGCGAACAAGTCGCCGGTCTGTTGAACAAGAGCAAGTGGCAGGGCGTGATCGTGGAAGGCCATGGCGACGAGCGTGGAAGCCGCGAATACAACCTCGCGTTGGGCGAACGCCGCGCGCTGGCCGTGCGCGACTATCTGATCAGCCTCGGCGTCGACCCCTCCGTGATCCAGACGAAGAGCTATGGCGAGGAAATGCCCGACAACATGGGACACGACGAAGCGGCTTGGCGCGAAAACCGCCGCGCCGTTTTCGCGATGTATTAACCTTCCGACTTTTCGAATGGCGCGGTTGAATACCGCGCTTTTTTCATCTCATGCAGTTGCTTCCTCTAACGATCGCCGTTCAGCTTGATCCCATGACGAGCGCGCTTGGCGTTCTCGCGGCGATTTTGCTTTCCTTTGTGACGATCACGCTAATTTCCAGCTACTACCGTTTCCAAAGCATCATCCAAAAGGCGGAGGACACGCAGCCCGAGGAAATGGGCTCCTCGAACGAAGAGGTGCTGCGGGTCCAGATCGCTCGCTATCTGGCCGGCTGCGCCCGCCGCGGCACGTCGTTCTCGTTCTCCCTCGTTCGGGTTGGCGCCGAAGCGGAGTCGGTTCGCATGGGATCGGCCCTGATTCTAGCCATGAAGGGCGCCGCCCGCCGCGGCGACATTAGCTGCGTATTCGACGATCGGACCGGAGCGTTGTTCACGGAGGCCGAGCCCGAGGATTCGGAGTTGATTCTCTCGCGCGTCATCGCCGAGGTCGCGAAGACCCGCCCCGAAATCTCGCTCGACGAGATGCGCGTCGGCATCGCCTCCTATCCCGGCCACGGACTGAGCGGCCGGGAGTTGATTCAGACGGCGACGGAAGCGCTGGAGAGCACCACCGCGGACGCTCCCGTCTTCATGCCTGAGGTAGTCGACGAGGAAGCGGATGAAGAGGACGAGGTCGTCGAACCCGTCGAGCCGGACGACGACGAAGCGATTGCCGCCGCGTTCGAAGACGAGCTCACTGAAAAATCAAAAGGGTGGAAGGAAAAGCGCAAGAGCGCGATGCTCGACGAGCTGACCGGGGTGCTTAAGCCTTCCGCCATTTCGCCCTTCATGCAACGCGTCATGAGCGAGTTCCGTCGCAAGAAGCAAACCGCCGCGCTCTTTTGCATTGGCGTCAACAACATGGATCACATCGAACGGTTCCATGGCGACGACGCGGCCAACGACGTGCTGGTGGGCGTTAGCAAGATCTTGCAGGACAACCTGCGCGCCGACGACTTGATCGGGCGCCACGAAAAGCACGCGTTTCTGGTTTTGGCTCAGTGTTCTTTGGAGGAAGCCGAAATCATCGGCCGCCGCGTGACCTTGCTTGTTCAGCAAAGCGAGTTCGTCGCGGATCATAAAAAGCTGAAAACCAGCATCACGCTGGGGGTCGCCACCTTCCCGGACCACGGCCGCAACCTGCACCATCTCTACGTCGCGGGGCAGCGGGTGCTCGACCACAGTCGGACGAACGATATCCGCGCTTACGCGGTTTACGATCCCGAAATCCATGATAAAGTTCCGTCCAAGCCCATGAAGAGCATCAAATCGCTTCAGGCCTAAAGCCGCATTGGTGAATCGTCTTGAGGATCAAGGTCCATGGGCGACGTTCGAACCCGATCCGTCACAGAAGGAGATAGCATGAAACTAGGCGTCAACATCGATCATGTGGCCACGCTGCGCCAAGCGCGCGGTACCGTTTATCCCGACCCGCTCGACGCGGCCATACTCTGCGCCCGGGCCGGCGCGCATGGCATCACCGCCCACCTTCGCGAAGACCGCCGCCACATTCAAGACGACGATATTTACCGACTGAAAGAGCTTCAGGCGCTGCCGCTCAATCTAGAGATGGCCAATGTTGAATCCATCGTCGAAATCGCGCTCAGCGTGCGGCCGGCCGAGGTGTGTCTCGTTCCCGAAAAACGGCATGAGCTCACGACCGAGGGCGGACTCGACGTCATCGGCCAGTTCGACGCGCTCAAGGATACCGTTCAGTGTCTTTCCGAGGCGGGCATCGAAGTCAGCATGTTCATCGACGCGGACATCGAAACCATCGTCGCCTGCAAGGATCTTGGCGCGCCGACCATCGAATTGCACACGGGCGCGTATTGCGACGCCGAACCGAACGAGCGCGCCGTGCTCATGGAGCGGCTCATCCGCGGCGCGGACCACGCGCGCGATCTAGGGCTTAAAGTCAACGCGGGCCACGGCATCAACCTCGAGAATCTCGGCGGCATTCTTTGCATTCCGCATCTCGACACGCTCAATGTCGGGCACAGCATCATCTGCCGCGCCCTCTTCCAAGGGCTGGAGGAAGTCGTTGGCGAAATGCTCGAGGCGATGGCGGACTACGAAGGATGAAGCTGGTAACCGCGAGCGCCGCGCGCGAACTCGACCAACGGATGATCGACGAGGTCGGCGTTTCCGGCGAGGAACTGATGCTAGCCGCGGGCGAGGGGCTCGCCGACGCGCTGCGCCGCTTGGCGGGGAATCATCAGTTGGAAAATTCCCCCACGCTGTTCATTGCGGGCGCCGGCAACAACGGCGGCGACGCGTTCGTCGCGGCCCGCCTGCTTCATGAGGACGGCTGGCCGGTGGAATGCTGGCTCGCCGCGCCGGAAAACAAACTCAAGGGCGACGCGCTCATCCATTTCAAGAAACTAAGAAAATCCGGCGCGCCGCACGAGGTGCTCGACACGTCGGAGCACTGGAGCTACGTCGCCGAAAGCGGCGTCGACGCCGAGATCGTCGTTGACGGCCTGCTGGGAACCGGAGCGTCCGGCGAGCCCCGAGGCGTGATCGCCGACGCGATCAACTTCATTGATTCCCAGGCCGACCGCGCCTTGATCGTCGCGATCGACGTTCCTTCCGCGATGGAGGTTCGCGCCGATCTGACCGTCGCGATGGGCCTGCCGAAAGTCGACTGCGTCCAGCCGGAAAACGTCGACGTGGTTGGAAACCTCGAAGTCGTCGATCTCGATATTCCTTCCGATTTCATCGACGCGGTCGAAGGCGATAAAGAGGCGGAACTAATCCATCCCGCGGATCTCGCCCCGCTTTTTCCGCGCCGCCCGCGCGCCGCCCATAAAGGCGCGTTCGGCCACGCGCTCTGCGTTGGCGGATCAAAGGGGTACAGTGGCGCGGTAACGATGGCGAGCCGAGCCGCGGCGCGTTCCGGCGCGGGGCTGGTTTCCGCCTTCGTTCCGGAAGCGATTCACGCGCTCGTCGCGCCCGCGACGCCGGAGGTCATGGTGCATTCAAGCATGCCGGAGGGCCGATGGACCGCGGTGCTGGCCGGGCCGGGCATGGGCCGTTCGGCCACCACGCGCGAGCAGACGCTGCACCTTTTGGAAACGTCGGAGGTTCCGCTCGTGCTGGACGCGGACGCCATCACGGTGTTGGCGGATCACGTGGACGCGCTATCCGCCGCCCAATGTCCCGTCATTCTCACGCCGCATCCCGGCGAGTTCGCCGCGTTGTTCGGCCTGAAGGTCGAGGACGTTCAGGAAGACCGATTCGGCATGGCCCGCATGGCGGCCGACAAGCTCGGCGCGACGGTGGTGCTGAAAGGCGCCGGCACGGTCGTGGCTCATCCGGGTATTCCGTTGGCGATCAATCCGACCGGGAATCCG
>JARFRL010000462.1 GCA_029287275.1 Pontiella desulfatans | reverse complement strand
GGCAATATCGTTCTAGAAAAAGGCGCGCTCTCCATCCTCGGCTCCACGATCAAAGACAGAAACAGCCGCGTACTTGTCGGCGAGAACGTTACGGGCGTCGCGCTCTCCGGAAACGATTATCCCAGCGCGCTGTCCATCGTCAACAGCCAAGCTCCAGAAGGAACGGTTCAAACCTCCGACGAAAAACTTCCGCTTAATCCGATTCCCGACTATCCACCAACAGTCAACAAGAACCAGTTGCCATCCCGCGTCGCGCTCGAGGTGGTCCGCGCCTCCGGGAGCGACGACAGCGCCGCCGTTCAAAAAGCGCTCGACGAACAGGCCCGCAAAGGCGGAGGAATCGTGCTGCTGCCCGACGAAAACTACCTGATCAAGGGCCGGCTGAACATTCCCTCGGGCGTCGAACTGCGCGGCGTGCATGACGTCCCGCACCACACCATGGGCGGCGGAAGCATCCTGCACATCTACCCTCCCGACGACGAACCAACCCTGACCATGGAAGCGAAAAGCGGCCTGCGCGGCCTATGCTTCAACTATCCGGAACAGGATATCCAGGCGGTCAAGCCCTACCCGTTCCTGATCCAAGGGCGCGGGGCCGACATCTACGTGATCAACGTCAACGCGTCCAACCCGTATAAGTTCATGGATTTCATGACGCGTCGGTGCGACGATCATTTCATCGAATATCCGTCCGGAGCTCCACTCATGGTCGGCGTCGCCGTTGGCGGCGGCAGCCAAAACGGCGTGATCCAGAACATGCAGTTCAATCCGCACTACTGGTCGCGCGCGCCGCGAAACAACAAGCTGTTCAGCAACAAGACCGCGGGCGGCATGAACGGAGGCACCGGAAAAATGCTGTGGGAGTACCAAAAGGAAAACCTCGACGCGCTCGTGATTGGAAACTGCGTCGGTGAATTTCTCTACCAGAACTTCGTGTTCGGCTCCCTCTACGGCATCCACTTCACCCAAGAGAACGGCGAAGGCGCGGTGAACTGCATCAGCCACGGCCACGGCACCGACGGCTCAAAAGTCGGCCTGTTCTTTGAATACGGCCACGGCACCATCACGATGGTGAACAACGAACTGGTCGCGATGTCCTCGCAGGACAAAACCGCGATCAAGGTTTCCGAGGGATTCGACTCCGAAGCCACGATGATCAACACCATGGTCTGGGGAGGCCCCGACATCCTCGCCGAAATCGGCAACGGCACCCTCACCCTTCAGAACCTGCACGCCAATCGGCACGGGCGGGGCCTCCAACTCTTGAAAGGCGATCTGCGGGCTTTCAACCTCAGCTTCAACCAGCCCGGCACGCACCTGACCGCGAGAGACGGAACGAAGGCCAACCTGACGAGCTTCATCACCACCGGCCCGTATGAATCCACGGAAACCGAGCATCGTCCTCGCCATATCATTGAACGAGGCAGGAAGAAATAATCGTCAGGCGACTTCATTCGCGCCGCGCGCGAGAATCGTATATTTCGGAAGTTGATAACTCAGGAGATAAATCATGCATATGAGATTAGCAGTCATCGCCGTGAGCTTGGTTTCGCTGACCGGCATAACGCAAGCGAAACAAAAGGTGTTGATTATCGATGGGCAGAACAATCACTTGGTCTGGCCGAAATCGACGATCATGATGAAGCAGTATCTTGAGGATACGGGTTTGTTCGAGGTTGAAATCGATCGCACGCGATTCACATGGCGCGCGACGCGGGAAAAAGCGTTTCTTCCCTTGGCGGGCGTCGGCGAGACGCGAGATTTGGAAAAGCCCAAACACGACCCCGACTTCAAGCCGGCCTTTGGAACATACGACGTGGTTATTTCCAACTTCGGAAACTCCGCGGCGGACTGGCCGGAAGAAACCCAACGCGCGCTGGAAGACTACATGAAAAACGGGGGTGGATTCGTCTCCGTGCACGCCGCCGACAACTCGTTCGGGAAATGGGAAGAATACAATAAAATGATCGGACTCGGGGGCTGGGGAGGCCGCGACAAAAATTCCGGACCCTATGTCTTTTACACCAATGAGGGCGAACTGACGCGCGACGCCGAATCCGACGGCCGTTGCGGCAAGCACGGCCCGGGGCATCACATTCCGATCACGTTGCGCGTCAAGGATCATCCGATCACCAAAGGGCTTCCCGAGCAATGGCTGACCGCGAAGGACGAATGCTACGCGCTGCTTCGTGGCCCCGCCGAAAACATGACGATTCTCGCGACGGGAAAAGACATGTCGGGAAAGGCGCCGACCGATCGGCACGAGCCGTTGCTCATGGTCATTGAATACGGAAAAGGCCGGATTTTTCACACCACGCTCGGGCACGACGACTACTCCGTCGAAGGCGTCGACTTCATCACCACCTTCACGCGCGGCGTGGAATGGGCCGCCACGGGAAAAGTCACGATTCCGGTTCCTGACGATTTTCCCTCTCTGGACAAACCCTCCAGCCGACCCTTTGAATTAAAGAAATAGTTGGCCGCGCGAGTCGGACGAGGCTGAACAGCCCGTCCTTTTACGTCGTCAAGACCATTAAAATCTCTCACCCGCGCGGGTGGGAGATTTCATGTTTTCAGTCCTTCGAACTCCCGCTTTCAGGGCGCGTGGTTCGCGGTAGAGCTGAAAAACATTGCCGCCTCATCTATTCGCCGCCATCTCCAAGCGCCGAAGCCTCCGCGTAGGACGCGTCATCAAAGAACTCGATGATTCGATACGCCTGCCGGTTCAACTGTTTCATGGCGTCCGTAAGCTCCAAGTACGGCTCGTATTTCACGTTGACGATCCCCTTGTTGGCGTTCCGGTTGGACGGATCGGTTGTCAGATCATCCGGATCGTTGTCGAGGTATTTGAACCAATGCCAGCCCACGTTATTCCGGCTGGCCATCAGGTTCAGCGCCATGTTCTGATAATAATAGCCCCGCTCCTTTTGGGTCTTCACCAGCCAGCCGGCGCCCGATTCGTTGCTCAGGCCGGGAACGTCGTGGCCCTTGGCGTACCACTCCGAGATGATGAACGGCTTATCCGTCCATTTGGCCCAGTTTTCCATCCGCTCCTTTTCAAGCATCCAGGCGCCATACCAGTTCATGGTCAGGATATCGGCGTATTTTCCGTAGGTCCGCATCGCGGTTTCGTTGCCGCTTACACCGATGAGCCGGATGCCGATATAAAGATGATTGGGGTCGTGTTTTTTTATCGCGGAAGAGACGATGGACAAATATCGCTCGATATAAACTCCGTAAAACGCGTCGCGGTCCGCGTCCGTTATTTCCGCCGGACGCACGTTCCGTTCCCGCAGCCAGGCCATCGCGGCCTGATAGCCGGACTCGCTCGTATCCAGTTTCAGAAATAGATCAAGGGCGTTCGGCTTCAGCGGCATTTCATTGTCGGAAAAATGGCCGAGCAGAAAGGGATCGTCTTTGGTTTCGGCCAACTGCTTCGCGTAGTCATCCGCGAAGGCTTCAAACTCGGGATCAAACACGGGGATCACATCGCCCTGGTATTTATGATTGCCCGTCCCCATCCGAGCGGCGCCCTTTTGCTTGGCGTACGAAGCCATGAAGCTCCACTTTCGCACATACACGGGGCGATTTTTCGCGGTCTTGAGCAAATCGTTATCCGACCATGCCGCCGTGCCATTGAAGCCGAGTTCCTTGAACCAGGACATGGTTGATTCCGCCCAGGCTTCATCCGACCCAAAAACTTTCTTCTGGTTTCGTTGATAGTTTTCGCTTTTTCCGGGCTTCGCGCTGCAGATGGCCTTATGGATGAACAGATGGCCATCCGGATCAACCAGCCACCAGCGCCCGTTATGTTTCGTCGCGCGGAAAAAACCCGTGGCCGGAAAACGGGTGTCGATCATGCCACCGTACCGGCTGTACGCGGGATCGGAGCGCTCTTCATAACCGATCAGTTGCTGGATCGTATACGTTTCCTTCGGAGCCCATTCCTGACGCGGCTTTTTCTTGGACTCGATCATGAGCGGTTCGCCGGTCTTCGGAACGTTTTTTTCATCGCCCTGAGCGGTTAAAGCGCGCGTCGCCAGCGCGACTAAACAGATCCCTTTAATGATTTTATTTTCCATCAAACCAATTCTCCCCCGCGGAACACCCGCGTTTCTTTGTTCGAATTCTCTCCGCGTTTTCGTGGAGAAACCGGCGGCTTTTCCTCCACCAAAGATATTCGATTACCCGGCAAGCGGTACCCCATCACCTTCATTCGTTGAGCCGAGATTCGATCTGTAATTCTTTCCGCGCCCATTCCATCGGCGCGCGAACGGAAAAACCCCGGCTCCGTTTTCCGAGTGTTTAGTATTCATAACTAAACACCCTCGTTCCCGGCATTCAGCGCCGCGGATCACTGTTAGATCTCGCGCTTTTCCAAATCCGAACTCCTGGAGGGTTCATGGATTTCCAACCACCTCACCAATCGTTTTTTCATCTGCCTAGCCTGCTCGCGGTTTTTTTCCGGCGCTTTCGGAGAAACAATCAGGTTCCTTGTTTCCAGAGGGTCCGCGCCCAGGTCGTACAGCGCGTCGACGCTCTTGTTGCCGGCCTTCCGCGCCATCATCAGTTTAAGATCGCCGCTTCGAATCATGTAGTTCGGGGTTCGGGTTCCCGGAGTGTATGACACGGCGACATGATCCTCGTTCTTTCCCTCGACCATCTTCCGCAAGCTGATCCCGTCGGATTCCGGAATCGGCGGCATCGACAGGTAATCAAGAATGGTCGGACAGATATCCATTGATGAAACCGGCTGATCAACCACGGCTCCCGCGTTGATCCGCCCCGGAAACCGCATCAAAAACGGCACATGAACGGAACCTTCATAAAAAATCATTTTGGAATGCATTCCGTGATCGCCCAACATCTCCCCATGATCCGACGTGAAGACGACCAAGGTGTTCTCCGCCAACCCCAGTTCATCTAGTTTATCCAGGATTCGTCCGACCCAGTCGTCGACTTCCCGCACCATGCCATAATAGATGGACCGCATTTTTCGGATTTGTTCGTCATCGCGATAATGCTGTTGGCGTTCTTCCGCCGCCCGTTCGGCATAAGGCGAACCCTCCATCGCGTCATGAATACTCAAAGGCGTTTCGATCGATTCCGGTGGATACATGCTGTAATAGGGTTCCTGCACCACCATCGGCGGGTGCGGCGGATCGAAGGAGCAGGTCATAGTGAACGAACGATCCTTCACGCGCTCCAGCGCGTGCAGCGTCTCTTCCGCGGGAAACGCGGTGAACGAAACGTTCGGTGGCAAATCCACGCACCCATATTGTCCCGACTGTTTCGCTTTGAGCTTTTGTTTTTCCGCGGGATCGAGTTTTTGTTTGTCATAATTCTCGTCCAGCTCGATCGGGCGATATGGACGCAGGTGGCGGCCCGAGAACAGCTCTCCTTCGCCGGCGTTCTTGCGAGTCACGCCTTTCTCCGCCAAGTAGGCCTGATACGCCTTCAATTCACTGGTCGCCCCCGGGAAATTCCCGACGACGCGGACATCGTTGTCGTAACACGCGGTAAACTGACGCGGCGTGTGCCACTTTCCATAATATTCAGCCGCGTAGCCGTGGTCTTTGAGCACGCTGTCAAACGTCGGGACATCCGGAACATCCTCGCGCGTGTAATCACGATTGCTTTCGACTTTGACGTTGACCGCCGAAAGCCCGGTCAGTAGCACGGCTCGCGCCGGGACACAGATCGGTTGCGCCGAATAGGCGTTTGAAAACATCACGCCTTCACGCGCCAAACGATCTAGATTGGGCGTTTCAAGCACCTTGTTTCCGGCGCAGCTCATCGCGTCCCAGCGTTGTTGGTCCGTCATGATGAACAATAAGTTCGGTTTTTTCGCCCCGACCGCTAAAGATCGCCGCGCGGCCAACGTCGCCAACGTGGCCACCGCTCCCGTTTTCAGACAACTTCTTCTTTTCATAAGGCGCTTCTCCATAATTTTCACAATCCGATCACATACAATAAAGATTTTGGTTCATCCATCCCCACGTCTTCGCTCGAAGGTCAATCCGTCAATCAGGCTCTGGACCATGGTTTCTTTTCCACCTGAATAAACGTTCTAGCACGGCCTGATAGGACGCGCTTATTCACTTAAATACAAAAAAACGGCGATCACCAACTATCGCGTCAAACGCGGCCGCGCCACCAATCGGCATGCCAGCAAGGCGTTCGGCTTTCGCATCGCGACATTTCATCCGAAATAAACTGTAAAGAAACGCCTCTATTGATAAATTCAACGTTTGACCAACTAAGGAGAATGATGATGCTACGAACAGGGATGACATGGATTCTTATCGGAACGGTCGCGGCAAGCGCGTGGGCGGAACCTTCCGTGACGAAAGCGCCCAACATACTTTTTTTCTCGCTGGATGACATGAACGACTGGGTTGGCGCCATGGGATATGATCAAGCGATCACCCCCAACATGGACCGGCTGGCGGAAAAAGGCGTCATTTTTCAAAACGCGCACGCGCCGGGGATTTTCTGCGCGCCGTCTCGGTCGGCGATTTTCACCGGACAACAGGCCAGTAAAACAGGGTGCTACACGACGCAGGTTTATTTCCAACACCACCCCGAAATCACTCCGTTGCACCAGGTTTTCCACGACGGGGGCTACGACACCTACGGAGCCGGCAAGTTGTTCCATCATCGGGAAGGATATATCGACCGAAGAGGTTGGACCGAGTTCTTCCTGCGCACCGAAGAGCAAAAGGAACTCGGATGGGCCATCAACACCTGGTTGCTGGACGACCCGGTCATCCCCCAGCCCTATCCGAACAGCGCCTACAACGAAGGAAGAACCCCCGCGAACAAGTTCTTCCTTGAGTGGGGAAAAGTGCTCAACGAAAACGAAGAGAAGATGGCCGACACGATCCGAACCGAATGGGCCCGCGATCAGTTGAAACAGCAACATGACAAACCGATCTTCGTGGCGGTCGGACTCTACGCCACGCACTTCCCGAACTACGCGCCGGAGAAATATTTCGACCTGTATGATCGCGATAAAATCGAACTCCCGCCTTACAAGAACGACGACCTCGACGATCTTCCGCCGAACGTGCGCAAAGCGAAAATCGCGCGGAGGAAGCAGCATCACGAGCGGCTGGAAGAACTCGATTGCATCGAAGACGCGATCCACGGATACCTCGCCTGCATCTCCTATCAGGACGCGATGCTCGGCAGGCTCTTGGACGCGATCGAGTCCGGCCCCAACGCCGACAACACCATCGTGGTTCTTTGGAGCGACCAGGGTTATCACCATGGAGAAAAAGGCGATTGGGGCAAACATACCCTCTGGGAGCGCACCACCAACGTCCCCTTCATCTGGGCCGGGCCGGGAATCGCGCGTGGAGGCGATGTTGGCGCCACCGTCAACTTGCTGGATATGTTCCCGACCCTGACCGAGTTATGCGGACTCGCGGATGATCAGGAACGTGACGGAACCTCGTTGGTTTCGATACTGCGGAATCCCGCGACGGCCAAGGATCGCGATGTTTATGTCCCCGGCATGAAGCCGAATGAATACACCATCATCAATCAGGATTGGCGCTACATCCACTACGCCGACGGCGCCGAGGAACTTTACAACGTCAAGAAGGACCCGAACGAATGGGACAACCTCGCGAACCACCCGGAACACGAAGCCCTTAAAAAGAAACTGCGTCAATCAGCCCCGAAAACCTTCGCCGCGGCTGGACTGGACAAAGGCAAACTGGACCTTGTGATTAATGGCGACGAATATCACTGGGAAGTCAAAGCCTCGGAGAAATAAAGGAAATCATGCGCGCGAAAACACACACACTTCTAACCGTACTGACTGGCTTCGGGCTTCTGACGGGAACGACCACGCCAACTCACGCGTCGGATTGGCCGCAGCATGGTCGGACGAACCAACGCAACATGACCTCCGACGACGCGGGATTACCCGTTTCGTTCGAGCCGGGCACAACCAACACCCCCGCGGAAAACATCAAGTGGACGGTTTCCTTCGACGGTGAGATCCGCGGTTTGCCAATCGTGGCGAACGGCAAGGTCTACCTCGCGACCGCCGCTTCGGCCGACAACCCCAAATACCCCCTGCCCACCCGCAAGGACTGGAAAAAGGGAACGCTCTATTGTTTCGATGAACAAACCGGCGAATCGCTCTGGCAGCTCACCTCCAATGAAGAACAGCGGGGAGGAACCATCGGCCAATTCGGGCTAACGACCGCCCCGGTCGTCGAGGATGACCGCTTGTATGTTTTCGGGGGGAGAAACTATGTTTTCTGCCTTACGACCGAGGGACTCGGGGCCGGCAATGTTGGACCGATCACCAACGAAGAAGAGCTCTATAAAATCAAGGCGCCTTACACCATCGAGGACAACGACGCCGATATGGTTTGGCAGTTTGAGGCCAAAAAACATTGGCCGAAGATCAACTACCACAACGCGTACGCCTACTCGCCGCTGGTGGTTGGAGAGTATATCTACTCGTCAACAGGCAACGGAGCCGTCAAGGATCTGGAATACATGAATCCAGACCATCCGCCGCGCCCCAACGCCGATGTTCCGACGCTGATGATGCTGAACAAGAAAACCGGCGAATTGATCGCGCATGACACCGAACTCATGGCGCGCGGCATGATCCATGGTTCCTGGGGCACGCCCTGCGTTGGAATCGTTGAAGGTAAAAGCCAAATCCTCTTCGGTGGATGCGATGGAATCATCTATGGATTCGATCCCCAACCGGAGCTCGTCCCCGGCGAGGTCGGAACGCTGAAAAAAATCTGGTCGTTTGATCCAAACATCCATCTGGATACCTATCGGCGTTATGAAACTTTCGGCGCGCCGGTTTGCGTCGACGGCAAAGTCTACGCCGCCATCAGTGATGACTGGACCCACCCTAAAGACCCCGGCATCCTGGTCTGTATTGACGCGGCGAAGAAAGGCGACATAACCCACACGGGATTGGTCTGGCAATACCGCGACATCGGCATTTCCGACGGAGCCGTTTCCATTTCCAAAGGGCTCGTCTACGCCGCCGATCTGAACGGGCGCGTGCACTGTCTCGACAAAGAGACGGGAAAGCCCTACTGGATTCTGAAAACCAGCGGCGCCATTCGGGCCAACACCGTCGTGGCCGACGGAAAGGTCTATGTGGGAAACAGCCGCGGCGAGTTTTACATCCTGAAAGAGGGAAAAAAGCTCGAAGTGTTGCACCGAACAAAATTCCCGCAGGGCATCAGTGGTTCCTGCGTCGTGGCCAATGGAGGACTATTCGTCCCCGCGGGTGACACCCTATACGCCATTCAGGAACTGTAGCCACCAGCTTCCCCCGAATATTTTCGAGGCGGAGCTGGCGTTTATCGCCGAACGCCGCGGGACCTTTCATGCTTTAAGCGCGTCGTGTTCAAGGAGCCATTACGCCAAAAAAAACGGCGCGTCACACCCTGTTCGTCAACTCAAAAGCTAAACGTTTCATCTCCGAATTTCTTCCTTTTCGTTCATTTCACTGAATTAAACAGCGCGAAAAACAAGCGAGAGGAGGCTGATCGTTTTTTATTGATAAAATAGTTTAGCAAACTTACGATGTGTTTCGCTAATCGAATAAAAAGGGGTTCCACATGAGTCAACGACCGCCTAACATCAAGGATGTCGCCCGCGAGGCGAAGTGCTCCATAGCCACCGTCTCATGCGTGCTGAATGATAGAGGTCGAATCGGAAAGCCCACCCAAAAGCGCGTGCGCGAAGCATGCAAGAAACTGGGCTATTTCCCCAGCGCCGCCGGCCGAAACCTTCGCAGTCGAAAAACGGAAAGCATCGGCATTCTGTTCTACCCGTCTTGCGCCCATATTTTCCGCGACGTCTTCTATTCCGAAATCATGGAAGGCCTGGAGGGCGAGCTTACCCGGGCCAACCAGAACCTCTTGCTGGCGGGATACGACATTTCCACCCAGCACGAGGATCTGCCCAAGTTCATCAGAGAAGGCAGCGTCGATGGCGTCATTCTCATGGGAGGGTGCCCGGAGGACTTCAAGCAGAAGCTTAGCGCGACCAATCTTCCCTTCCTGTTGCTCGACACCGACATCTCCGGCGTTTCCGTGGACTCCGTTACCTCCGACGGCTTCCGCTCCATGATTGAAATGGTTTCCTATCTCCACTCGCTGGGGCATCGCCACATGCTCATGTTTCGGCATGAATTCGACAACTACAACGAAATCTACCGCTGCATGGGCTTCGAGGCCGAAACCCGACGACTAGGCGTTGAGGCCGAGGTCGTCAAAGTGGCGACGAACGATGACGCCGCGCGGCAAATTATCGACCGCGTCAACTCATCGGGCCCCGACATGGCCGTCTGCACCGTTAATGACGACATGGGCTCCGATATCATGAATAAACTGCTCGCGGCCGGGATTCGCGTTCCGGAACAGGTTAGCATCACCGGTTTCGACGATACCCGCTTCTCTAAAACCACGCACCCTCCACTGACGACCATCCACGTCGACCGCAAGCAAATGGGCATTGAGGGCGCGAAGACCATACTTCGCCGCATCAACGACGCCGACGCGCCCCTTCGCAAACTGGTCATCCCCTCGGAACTTGTTAAACGCGAATCCGTGAAACGGATATAAGCGCGGAATGAATCGGCCGCGACAATGCCGTCACAGCGCCGGGCCGAGGGAAACGACCTGACCCGGTTCGGTTTCGAACCGCGCTTCCTTGCCGCGATACCTGACCGTAACCGGCTTGCCCAAGAGCGATTGGATGTTCGCTTTTTCCAGAACGCCATCGCTCCACTGAAGGTCCACAACGAACCCGCCGCGCGCGCGTAGTCCCTCGATCCTCCCGGAGGGGAACGCGGAAGGCAGCGCGGGCAACAGGTGCAAATACCCCGCTTTCCCCGCGCGGACATCGCTCATGCCCGTGGGCGTCGCGCGCGGATCATGACTTTGCAAAAACATCTCCGCGATCCCCGCCGCCGCGCCGAAGTTTCCATCGATCTGGAATGGCGGATGGGCGTCGAACAGGTTTGGATAGAGTCCGCCCCGCCGCGTTCGCCCCTTCACCTTCTTTTCATTCAGCGGAACCGGCCGCATCAAGTTTGATAGAATCCGGTAGGCGTGATCCCCATCCAGAAATCGCGCCCAGAAATTGATCTTCCACCCCATCGACCAACCGGTCGCCTCGTCACCGCGGAACTCCAGCGACTGTTTAGCCGCGGCGAACAGATCGGGCGTTCCATAGGGCGTGATCTCCCCGCCCGGATGAAGTCCCCACAAATGAGAAACGTGTCGGTGCGTGCTTTGGGGATTGTCTTTATCCTCCAGCCATTCCTGCAATTGTCCGTGTTGTCCGATTTGATTTGGCGCGATACGCCCGCGCAAGTTTTCCAGCTTCTCGCGGAACGCTTCGTCGGTCTCGAGAACCGCGCTGGCGGCGATCACGTTGCCAAACAGGCTCCGGATGATTTGATGATCCATGG
>JARFRL010000445.1 GCA_029287275.1 Pontiella desulfatans | reverse complement strand
TCCGCACGACGCGGCGGCGTTGGAACAGGTCGGAAAAGCGTTTCCCGACCGCGAGATAATCGGTATAAATTGCTCCACATTGATCCGACAGCACGGCTCGCTCCACTGCGTGACCATGCAAATTCCGAAGGGCGTTTTATGAAAAACACGTTAACCGCGGGAGCGCCCGCTCCGAAAACAGCGCGGAACGCGCCGCGCGCGTGGGTGAGGATTGATTAATGGCGGACCTTGGAAATAAAGAGGAAGAGGTTCCGACGTTCTATGTGGACGAAGCGGGAGATGGCGTGCTGTTTGGCCCCAAGGGTCGAGACCGCTTGCTTGATCCCAACGCCCCTCAGTTCTTCATGCTGGGCATGGTGCGTTGCGCCAATGATGACGAGATGAGTGAAAGATTGAGCCTGTTGCGGTCGGAGCTACAGGCGAATCCGCTCTATGCCACCATTCCATCCATGCGGCCTGAAGCGCGGAAAACCGCCCGCGCGTTTCACGCCAAGGATGACCACCCCGAAATCCGCGCCAAGGTATTCGAGCTTTTGCTGGAGATGGATTTCAGGTTTTTCGCGGTCATCAAGGATATGCGGGTGGTCAGGGGTTATGTGGAAAACCGCAATCGGATGCACGCGGACTATCGCTACCATCCCAACGAACTGTATGATCTGACGGTGCGCATGCTCTTCAAGCAACGGCTTCATACGCATGGTCGATACGGCATCACTTTCGCCCGAAGAGGAAAGTCCGACCGCACGAAAACCCTTCGGGAGGAACTGGAAAAGACTCGGCTCTGTTTTTTGGCGGAACAAAGCAAGAACCACGCCCCGGACATCGGGATCCGCCCCGCCTATCCGTGGGAAGCGGCGTGTTTACAGGTGGCCGACTATTGCCTGTGGGCGCTACAGCGCTGCTACGAACGACGCGAAGCCCGGTTTCTCCACGCGCTGTGGTCGAAAGTTTCATTAGTGCTCGACGTGGATGATCCAAGCGGGAAGAAGTACGGAACCTACCTCAGCCGGAAGGCCGCGCCACCGGATCCGGAGAAAATAAAAAACCGATGGATATAGGTTTCACTGGCGCAGAGACCCGAAACACACGGCATGAAGCCGAATTTCATCCACCGGACATAGGCAACATACAATACAGACCATATAAGTCAAACACGATAAAAGAGCTGGAACAGAACGAAATTATGTATCAAACCAAGATCGTATATATGAGAATTCATTTATGCCCAATGTAAATGTGACGGCAGGATTAGTTCAACAGGCGTGTTCCGCCAATCGCGCGGCGAACATCGAGAAGAGCGTCGCGGCCATTCGCCGCTGCGCCGAGCGCGGCGCGAACCTCGTCGTGTTGCAGGAACTGCACGCCAGTCTCTACTTCTGCGAC
>JARFRL010000430.1 GCA_029287275.1 Pontiella desulfatans | reverse complement strand
TCGACGTATATCCGGCAGGTCGCGCTGATCACGATCATGGCGCACATGGGCTGTTTCGTGCCGGCCGAGGCCGCGGAGATCGGCGTCGTGGACCGCGTGTTCACCCGCGTCGGAGCGAGCGACGATCTCGCCCGCGGGCGCTCCACCTTCATGGTCGAGATGCAGGAGACCGCGAACATCCTGAACAACGCCACGCCGAAAAGCCTGATCGTGCTCGACGAGATCGGCCGCGGCACCAGCACCTTCGACGGCATTAGCATCGCGTGGTCCGTCGCGGAGTTCCTCTGCAAGAACGAGGCGATGAAGGCGAAGACGCTTTTCGCGACGCATTACCACGAACTGACGGATCTGGCGCTCACCTTGCCGAACGTTCAGAACTTCAGCGTGCTGGTGAAGGAAAAGGGCCACGCGATCACGTTTCTACGTAAAATCGTTCCCGGCGCGGCGGACAAGAGTTATGGCATTCAAGTGGCGCGGCTCGCCGGCCTGCCCGACGAAGTGATCGCGCGCGCCAACGACATTCTGACGAATCTCGAGGAGGGCGAGTTTGGCGACACCGGGCAGCCCAAGATCGCGAAGAAGCGTCCGCACAAGCTGAAGGCCAACGTTTCGCAATTGGATCTCTTTTGATTATTCGAGGAAATCCCATCTTGCAAAAGGATTCTAAATGGCTTTAGCCTGTTTCATGTTTCGAACAAGGGAGAAGAGATGAGTAAGAAGTCGTTCGGCGGGTCCAGTATTTTCGCGATCATTGGTTTGGTCTTCATCGCCGTTATCGGCATCAGAACCATCAGCACCCCCGAGATATGGACGCATCTGGCGCAAGGCCGGGCCAACGCGCCGCTCTCGTGGTTGGAGATGGATTCCGCGGTCAACACGACCTGGCTTTACGACAAGCTCGCGTACACCTTCTGGAACATCGGCGGCGCCCCCCTGCTCATCATCCTGAACATCATCGGCCTCGTGGCCGCGTTCGCGCTGCTTGTTCAGGTTTCCAAGAAATGGGGCGGCGGGCTTAGTCAGGGGTTCGCGCTGCTGATCGCCGGACATCTAGTTTTTCAAACGTTGGACGTCGGCCCTCAAGTCGCGATGGCGCTGTTCATGGCGCTGTTCCTGTTCATTTTTTCCAAGGTGAAAAATCCGGTTGTTCTTTTCGCGACGCTGATTCCGTTGCAACTATTGTGGACCAACATGCACGGAAGTTTTCTGTTCGGCCCGATCATCGCGGGGCTCGCCGCGGCTCAAACCGCGCAGAACAACAAGGGCCTCGGCGCCCGCAATAAAAACCAAGGGGTCGAATCCGGCTCCATTGGATTGCTCGCGGTGATTCTGCTTGTCGTGACCGTGGCCAATCCATCGCTAGTCAAGTTGCATGGTCAGGTCTTCGCGAACGTCGCGTCGCCCGCGCCCGCCTACTGGTCGTCGCTTTTCATCGAGTATTACCAGGTTCCCGCGCTCAAACCCCTCGTTCTTTTCGTGATGATTCTCGGCGCGGGCGGATTGATCACGCTGAAGAAAAAGTTGCCGATCACGCTGACCACCCTCGCGATCATCGGCGCGTTCCTCGCGTTCACCTCGCCGAAACAGCACGCGTTTCTGTTCGCGATTCTCGCGTTCCCGTTCATCGTGCTGAGCCTGTCGGCCATCAGCGAATATCTGCACGCGTCGTTCAGCAATCTGTTGGGCAAGAACGATAAAATCCTGATTCCGGCGACGGGCGCGGCGCTCGTCGTTCTTATCGCCGCGTCCATTCTACCCGTCGTCACGAACCAGGCGTACGTCAAAACCGGCAGCGCGTCCAACTTCGGCCTCGGCGCGCAGGAAAATCTTTACCCCGACGGCGCGGAAGCGATTTTGACGCACCCGGCCTTCCCGAAAAAAGCGATCAACCTGCCGGCGGACGGCGGCTATCTGGCGTTCAAGTACCAGCGCGCATGTTTCTTGGATTACCGCCCGGGGCGGTACGACACGGAACTCCTCGGTCAAATCACCAGCGTGATGCTTGGCGACGGCAAAGCGTATGACTCGCTCTATCTGGAGTATCGTCCGGAAGCGTTCATCATCAACACGCTCACCCCCGCTTCCGCCCAAGGCGTGGTCACCCTGCTCCGCCGCGACATCTGGAAGCTCGCGTACTTCGACGGAACCACCGCGATTATTCTGCAAGACAAACCGGAATTCGCCGACCTGCTGAACGACACCGCGGCCCAAAACGCCGGGCTCGCCAAACTCGAGAAGGCGCGCGCCGATTTCGCCGCGTTGAACGGAGCGAGCAGAGGCGGAAACTCCGCGGAGCTGATTGGATCCGGCAAGGTGTTCCTCGCGTTCAATCGCCCGGTGGAAGCCAAGGCCATCTTCTCGCTCATCCTTCAAGGCAACGCGAAAAGCCCCGGAGCGTGGATCGGATTGGGCAACAGCCAGTTGCTGCTCAAGGAATTCGACGCCGCGATCAAGTCGCTTCAGATCGCCACGGAACAGGCGCCCAACAGCTATCTCGCCTGGAACAGTTACGCCGTGGCCTGCAAATACGCCGGACAAAACGACGAGTTTCAACAAGCGGTGGAAAAGCTCGAGAAGTTGGCGGCGCGGAATCAGTCCGATGAAGAGCCGGCCGATGAAGCGGTGGCGCCGGCCGAAACCAAGACGAAGTCATTGACTGAAATGACCGTTCCCTCGGAATAACTTCTCTCGCGGAACGATGTCAGGGCCGGAGCTTCGGAAGAAGTTTTCGGCCCTTTTCCGTGGGCTCGTGGTTCGCTCCAAAGAGAAACGTGTAGGAGAAAATGGCGAAGCCCCGGGCTCCCGACTCCTTGACGATTTCAAGTTGCTCGAGCACGTCGGCGGCGTCGTTTTCAAGATAAAGCCCCACCACCACGGAAGACGCGAACTTCTTCGTCCCCGCCGCTTTTTTCATCGATTCAAGATGCCGAGTGAATGATTTCGTGGCGTAATTCATCTGCACCACCCAATCAACCAACCCCTGACGGGCCCAAGCGCCGGAATCCTGATAGGCGCGGTGTTTCCCATCAATCGGATTTCCCATGACGCTCGCGGTCAGCAGGCACGCGTTCGGTTTCTCGATTTGCAACACGTAGGAAATATCGCGCACGACCTTCGTGATGGATTCGCGGCGGAAGTCCGCGATCTGATCCTTCGTGACGTCCCATCCATATTTCTGAAAGAGCGCGGCCTGAGACGCTTCGTCGTAGGAAAAATCGGAGCGACGGGTGATTTCCTCATCCGTGGCGTCGGGATACCTTTGACGGGCGACGATGTGATAGTCGTGCGGATAACGGATGTAATCCAGATGAACCCCCGCGATATCGTAGCGGCACAACTCGCTGACGACGCCGCGCAGATGCCGTCGAACCTCCGGCAAAACGGGATTGAGAAAGGAGTACCAACCCGAGGTCGGCAGCATGCGGTCGCCCAACGAATCCACCATGAACCAGTCGCGGTGCTCGGTCCAAACTTGACGCGCGGCCGCGGGAGGGTCCGCCAGTCCCTTCCACCCGGGCAACACGTTCATGTAGGCGTGCACCCTGAGCCCGTGGGGTTGGGCGGCGTCGATCGCGCGTTGGAGCGGATCCCAACCGGGGTCGGTTCCAAGGCGTGAAAGGTCGTGACCGGAAAGCTCGCTCGCCCACGGTTCGAGTTCGCTCTTGTAAAACGCGGTGCCGTTGCCGCGGATTTGAAAAAACACGTCGGTGAATCCGGCCGCTCCGACGTTGTTGATGATCGCGTCGACGTCCGCGGGCGAATCGTAGTCGAATCGCGTGACCCAGAGGGCCCTGACCGGCGAATACTCCACCGTCGGTCTCCGCGTGAACACGAAAAGAACGGCCACCAGAGCGGTGACCGCGATCAGGATCGCCATTAAAACCTTGAAGCGTCTCATGTTCTCCCGCGGACGCGGTGAGTTTCCGCACATTGGAAATTTACACGCGTGAGCTCATGTTCTAGTCTTTTCACGTGAATTTATGAAAGGAATTTATGAAGTATAAACGTATCCTCTTGAAAATCAGCGGTGAAGCGCTTCAAAACAAAGAGAAGGGGCTCAACCACGACCCCGAAATTCTCGCCAAAGTGGCCGCGCAGTTCAAGCGGATGCTCGACCTGGGCGCGGAAATCGCCGTGGTGGTCGGCGGCGGAAACATCTTCCGCGGACTGGCCGGCGCCAATAGCGGAACCGATCGAACCACGGGCGACTACATGGGCATGCTCGCGACGGTCATCAACTCCATGGCGATTCAGAACGCGCTGGAGAACGAAGGCGTTCAAACCCGCGTCATGACCGCGATTTCCATGCCGGCCATCGCCGAGCCGTTCATTCGCCGCAAGGCGATCCGTCACTTGGAAAAAGGGCGCGTGGTCATTTTCGGGGCGGGCACGGGCAATCCCTATTTCACGACCGATAGCGCCGCCGCGCTGCGCGCGTCGGAAATCGAGGCGGATGTGCTGATGAAAGCCACCAAGGTCGACGGCATCTATACCGCCGATCCGGTCACGGACCCCTCCGCGACGCGCTTCGACACGATCTCCTATCAGGACGCCTTGTCCCGCCAGCTCAAGGTGATGGACGCCGCCGCTTTTTCATTGTGCATGGAAAACGACATACCTATTGTGGTGTTCGACTTTTTCAAGGAAAACGGAATGGTTGAGGTGTTCACCGGTACAGACGCCGGCACACTGGTCACCCATGGTTAAGAACGAGGTGTAGAGATGATTGACGACGTGATATTGGAAGCTGAAGACAAGATGGATAAAACCGTGCAGTTCCTGCAACAGGAGCTGAGCGGCCTGCGCACGGGCAAAGCGAATCCCGCGCTGGTGGACACCATCACCGTGGACTACTACGGAACGCCCACCCGCCTGCGCGACATCGCAAACATCTCCACGCCCGAGCCGCGCCTGATCGTGATCAACCCTTTCGATCCGTCCTCGCTGGGCTTGATCGAGAAGGCGATCGTCGCGGCCAACATCGGCATCACGCCGATGAACGACGGCCGACTGATCCGCGTTCCGATTCCGGAGCTTTCCGAGGAACGCCGAAAAGACATGGTTAAAATGGCCGGCCGCGTCACCGAGGAGCAGCGCGTTTCCGTGCGCAACATCCGCCGCGACGCCAACGACCAAATCAAGGGGTTGCAGAAAAACGGCGACGCCACCGAAGACGACCGCGACGCCGGACTCGAGCACATCCAGAAAGCGACCGACGAGCACATCAAAAAGATGGACGAAATGCTCGCGGCCAAAGAAAAAGACATCATGGAAGTTTGATCCGCTACTTTTTCAGGAATTGATTTCCTTGCTTCACCATAGCGTTCAGGGGGTACGACCATGAAACCGAAAGTGCTAGTGGGAATCACCGGCGGCGTCGCCGCCTATAAAACGGCCGAAATCGTCAGCCAACTCGTCAAAGCGGGTTGCGACACGCGGGTGATCATGACGGAATCCGCGACCAAATTCATCGCCCCGCTCACCTTCGCGGCGCTCACGCGGCAGAAAGTTCTGACCTCCGTTTTTCCCGACACCAGCTCGGGCGATATGGACGTGATCTATCCGCACCTGTATCCCGCGACCGAGGCCGACGCGTTTCTCGTCGCGCCGGCGACCGCCAACGCCATCGCGAAGCTGGCGAACGGCATGGGCGACGATATCGTCAGCTGCAGCGCGCTGTCGCTCAAGAGCGACTGCAAACGGATCTTCTGCCCCGCGATGAACGTCCAGATGTGGGAAAATCCGATCGTCGAGGACAACGCGAAAAAACTACTTCATTATGGCTGGCACCAAATCGGGCCCGAAAAAGGAAGCCTCGCTTGTGGAACATCCGGATACGGACGCATGAGCTCGCCCACGGTCATCACGCAAATCGTACTCAACTCCGTGCTCTGATGCGCGAGCGGCTTCTCATTCTTTCCGGCCCGACCCACGAATACCTCGATCCCGTCCGCTTCATCGGAAACGCGAGCAGCGGGTTGATGGGCAAAGCCCTCGCGGAGGAAGCCTTCGCCCGCGGATTCCAGATCGACTTCGTTTCGGGGCCGGTGGCCAACGCGAACCTGCCGAATCTTGAAACATCCGGAACCATTCACCCCGTCGTCAGCGCGGAGGCGATGCTCGCCAAAGCCGATGAACTATTCCCTTCCGCGGACGTGATCCTCTTCGCGGCCGCGGTGGCGGACTACGCCCCCGCCGAGAAAAAGCCGGAAAAGATGGCGAAGTCGGAAGCCGACCTGACGCTGCGACTCAAGGCCACGCCCGACATCGCGAAAACGCTCTGCGCCGCCAAACGATCCGATCAGATCGCGATCGGCTTCGCGTTGCAAACGGCTGAGGGCGAAGCGAACGCCCGCCGCAAGCTCAGCGCCAAAAAGCTCGACGGAATCGTTTTGAACACGCCCGCCTCGCTCGGCGCGGACGATGGGGACTTCAGTTTTCTTTCGGCCGGCGCGAACGGCTTCGACCACTGGGGCCGAATCGAAAAAAAAGAATGCGCGCGGAGAATCTTCCAAGCGGTGGAATCGCTTAGCCGTGGAAAATAAAAAACTTTCGGCCCGCGTAGTTGATCAGCGTCGCCGAGACGGCTTTGGCCAAGTATGAAAAGGTCGTGGCGAGGCCGAAAACGTTAATCAGCACGGCGCCCACCGCGGTGCCTATCATGATGCTGATTCCGGACACGAGATAGAACAACCCCAACTCCTTCCAAAGGCCGTGTTTCCCCGCCTTGAACACGAACAATACGTTCAGGATGTAGGCGGTCAGATTGGAAACCATGAACGCGAACGCGCTGCAGATGACGAAGTTGATCGTGCGAACGGTTTGAGACACCGGCACGACGTCCAGGTTGAATAGTTTCACCAAGGAATCGTCCTCGGTCAAAGCGGGAAAGAAAAACCAGGCGACGAGAAAGAACGTGATGATGTCCGCGGCGAACGCGAAGCCTCCGAAAAACGAGTACTTTAAGAATTGAATTCCGGGATGATTCTTTTCGAACAGGATTTTTTTAACAAGCCGCATGAATGTAACCTATTCAAGCACGTGGGAATTAGCAAATTCCAACTCCTGAAAATAAGGCTAAAACGCGTTTTTTCATCGTCGCGCGAGCCCGATTTCGCTATGTTGTTCATTGAAGTTAAGGAAAGGAAATCAGCCCTACGTGGCGCGAGAACGGGGTAACTCCTCTCTCCCAATGCTAAAATAAAGGGAGCTGAACTTTCGGCCTGGTGCCCACATGCCCTTGAAAAAGGGAGGGTTCTGGAATCCGGCTAGATTGGCGCCCACATCTATCACACGGTGATAGAGGTTCGCCTCAATATACGGCCAACGCGGGGTTCCTTTTCCTTGCTTCACCTTTTTTCTTCGCGTCGCTCACCCCTTCGCTGTATCTTCCTCGCATGGACCTGTTTCGAGATCAACCCAAAACCCCGCGAGCCAAAGCCGGCGCGGGAACGGCGCCGTTGGCCGCGCGCGTGCGGCCGAAAACGCTGGACGAAATCGTCGGGCAGGATCACATCCTTGGCGAAGGCAAACTGTTGCGCCGCGCCATCGAGGCGGACCGGATCAACAGCGTCATCCTGTACGGCCCGCCCGGATGCGGCAAAACCACGCTCGCGGAGGTCATCGCGACGACCACGAACCGACGCTTCGAGCGGACCAGCGGCGTGCTGGCGAACGTCGCGATCCTGCGCAAAATTCTCGAAGGCGCGAGCCATTGGAAGAAAATGAACGGGCAGGACACGATTCTGTTCATCGACGAGATTCACCGTTTCAACAAATCGCAGCAGGACGTGCTGCTGCCCTACGTTGAAAACGGCGACATCATCATGATCGGCGCGACGACCCACAACCCCTTTTTCTTCATCAACACCCCGCTCAATTCCCGCTCGCAGATCTTTCAGCTTCAACCCCTTTCCGAGGAAGCGATCATCAAGGTGTTGGTCCGGGCGCTCGCGGCGCCGACGGGACTCAATGGCCTCGTCACCGCGGAAGATGAAGCGTTGGAGCATCTCGCCGCGGTTTGCGAGGGCGACGCGCGGCGATCGCTCAACGCGCTGGAAATCGCGGCGCTGACCACGCCGCCGGACGAATCGGGCCTGGTTCATCTCACGCGCCACGAGATCGAGGAGTCCGTGCAACGCAAAGCGGTGAACTACGATCACGACGAGGACGAGCATTACGACACGATCTCGGCGTTCATCAAAAGCGTGCGCGGTTCGGACCCCAACGCCGCGGTGTATTGGCTGGCGAAAATGCTCTACGCCGGCGAGGACCCGCGTTTCATCGCCCGGCGCCTCATCATTCTCGCGTCCGAGGACATTGGCAACGCGGACCCGCGCGGAATCACGCTGGCGGTTTCCGCCATGCAGGCGGTGGAGTTCATCGGCATGCCCGAGGCGCGCATCACGTTGTCGCAGGCCACGACCTATCTGGCGTGCGCGCCGAAAAGCAACGCGGCCTACGCGGCCGTCAACAGCGCGCTCCACGACGTCGAAAACGGACGAACCCTTCCCGTTCCAAAACATCTACAAAGTGGCCCCAAGCCGGACCAAGGCGACGTGAAATACCAATACGCGCACGCGCATGAAGACCACTTCGTGGATCAGGAATACGTCCCCACCGACAAGATCTACTACGAGCCGACCAATCAGGGCTACGAGGAAACCATTCGCAAAAGGATCGAATACTGGAACGCGTTGAGGAAGAAGGCGCGTGAGGACTAAAAACGAAATCCGGCGCGCTATCGCCGAGCGTAGAAAAACGTTGGATTCCGAGTGGCTGGAATCGAGGAGCGCCCGCGTGGTGGAGCGTCTTCAGACGCTGGAGGCCTTCAAGAAGGCGGAAACGGTCGGTCTATATCTGGCGATCGGCGGCGAAGTGAATCTCGATCCGTTGCTTCCAATCTGCGGGGAAGCCGGAAAACGTGTCGCGATTCCCGTCTTTAACAGAGAGCTGGAAATCTATGAAATGGCCGAAATCACCGCGTCGACTCGGTTCACGCGCGGCCAATACGGAATTCGGGAGCCCGTCCGCGCGCCGCTCGTTGCCATGAAATCCATCGATCTGATCGCGGTTCCGGGAGTCGCTTTTGACCGAAGAGGCAATCGACTGGGGCGCGGCGGCGGATATTACGACCGCCTTCTGGACGCGTATCACGGCTTCTCCGCCGCGGTCGCCTTTGATTTTCAAGTGCTCGACGCGATACCGGTCGATCACCACGATCAGCCGGTGGACGCCCTGGTGACGGAATCGTTGATTTTCGAAGTTTAAAACGAACGTTAGACAAAGTTCCGTGTCCACAGTATAACTTAACGACTTAAAAACAAGGGGATCGTTCCGCCCGCATGACGTGGTTCTTCGCGTCGGGTTTTCCATGGGGCGCGGTCTATCATGAAACGGAGGTTCACCGTGGAAGAATTATTCGCCGGACAAGGCGTGCTGCTGGGTCTCGGGTTTCTGATTTTAGGCTTCTTTTTCAACGCCTATCTGACGAAAACCAACGCCGTCGCGGCGAGTAAACAGGCCAAGGCGATTCTCGCCGAAGCGCAAAAAGAGGCCGATGTCGTTCGCCGCGAGGCGAAGGTGCAGGCGAAAGACGCCATTCTGCGCGCCCGCGAAAACTCGGAACGCGATCTGGCCGCGCAGCGTAAGGATATTCTGGATCTTGAAAAACGCGTGGTGGAACGCGAGAAAACCCTCACCAGCAAACTCGAGATGCTCAACACCAAGGAACTGCGACTCACCGGCCGCATGACCGAGATCAGCGAGAAGAAGGACGAGCTCAAAGAACGCAGGGCTGAATTGGACGGGCTCGTCGAGCAGGAGCTGATCCGAGTCGAGGACGCGGCCGCCCTCTCGAAGGATGAAGCTCGGAAAATCATCATGAAGCGCATGGAGGAGGAACTGCGGGCGGAAGCCAACGGACTCGTGCGCAACATCCAGAAAGAAGCGAAGGAAGACGCCAAGAAGAAGGCGCGCGAAATCGTCGCCACCGCCATTCAGCGCTACGCCGCGGAAACCGTCTTCGACATAACCACCAGTTCCGTCAACCTGGCCAGCGACGACATCAAGGGTCGCATCATCGGAAAAGAAGGGCGCAACATAAAATCCTTCGAAGCCGAAACCGGCGTCAACGTGCTGATCGACGAGACGCCGGAAGTGGTCGTTCTCTCCTGCTACGATCCCATTCGCCGCGAGGTCGCCCGCGTCGCGCTGGAGCGGCTCATCGAGGATGGCCGAATTCACCCGGCGCGCATCGAGGACACGGTCGCCAAAGTCCGCGAGGAAATCGACGAAACCATTCGCCACGCCGGCGAGGAAGCGCTGTTCAACCTCGGCGTCAACGGCGTCGCGCCGGAACTCGTGCACACGCTCGGCAAACTGAAGTTCCGCACGAGCTACAAGCAGAACGTGCTGGATCACTCGATCGAGACCGCGCACATCATGTCGATGATGGCCACGGAAATGGGGCTCGACCCGAAGATCGCCAAACGCGTCGGCATTTTCCACGACATCGGAAAAGCCATCGATCACGAGGTCGAGGGCGGGCACGCGGTGATCGGCGCCAACCTGATGCGGAAACACGGCGAGGACCGGATCGTTTACAACGCGGTCGGCTCGCACCACGAAGACATGGAGCGCGAGTCGGTATACGCCGTGCTGTGCGACGCGGCCGACGCCTTGACCGCCGCGCGTCCGGGCGCTCGGGCCGAGACCACAGACCTTTACATCCAACGTCTCGAACAGATCGAGAAGATCTCCAATCAATACGCCGGCGTGAAAAGCAGTTACGCCGTCCAGGCCGGCCGCGAGGTCCGCGTCATGGTGGAACCTGAAAAATTCAATGATCACGGCGCTTCATTGCTCGCGAAAAACATCGCGAAGCAGATCGGCAAGGAAGTCAAGATTCCCGGCACGGTGCGCGTGACGGTGATCCGCGAAACCCGTTGCGTGGAATACGCGAAGTAAGGAGCCGTTTGATGGGACGAGTCGTAGAGCTGAATCATCCCCTCGTGGCGCATCACCTCGCGACGCTCCGCCGGAAGGACACCCCGCCCCACGTTTTCCGCGACGCGATTCAACGGCTCACGCTCCTATTAGCCTACGAAGCCACCGCGGACCTGCCGGTACGGCCGCTTGCCGTCGAAACGCCGTTGGCGCGCGCGGCGTGCAACGTGGTCGACGGACGAATCGGACTCGTTCCGATACTGCGCGCGGGACTCGGCATGTGCGAGGCGGTTCAGCGGCTCATTCCCGAAGCCGAGGTCTGGCACCTCGGGTTCTACCGCGATGAAGACACGCTTCAACCGGTGGAATATTATCAAAAATTCTCGGAGCATCCTCCCGCGCGCGCGTTCGTGTTGGACCCGATGCTCGCGACGGGCGGCTCCGCGTGCGAAGGCGTTGAATTGGTCAAGCGCTGGGGCGTTCAAACCATTTCGATGCTGTGCGTGATCGCGGCGCCGGAAGGCGTTGAAAAGGTCCGAGCCGGGCATCCGGACGTCGATATTTTCGCGTGCGCTATTGACGACCACCTGAATGAAGACGCATATATCGTCCCAGGTCTAGGCGACGCCGGGGACCGAATTTTCAACACGCTTTGAATAAACAACCCCAACCGAAGGAGTGCACGGATGAAAAGAACGACGAAATATATGACTATTATGGTGCTGTTCGCGCTGATCGGCGTCTCGAGCGTGAAGGCGCACTGCCAGATTCCCTGCGGCATCTATGATGACGCGGCTGAAGTGGCGCTCATGAAGGAACACGTCACGACCATCGCGAAATCGATGACGCAGATCGAAGCCGGCCAAAGCGCGAACCAAACGACGCGCTGGGTGATGAACAAGGAAAACCACGCCGACGAGCTGATCGAGATCACGGCGAACTACTTCCTCGCGCAACGCATCAAGCCCGACATGGATCACTACGAGGAAAACCTGAAAACGCTGCATGGGATCATCATTTATTCCATGAAAGCGAAGCAGACCACCGATGTCGCGAACGTGGAAAAACTGACCGAGTTGATTCACTCGCTCGAGCACACCTACTTCGGCGAGAAGCACCAGCACTAAGCCGCGTCACCACCAGAGCCGATAGGCGGAATCGAGCGGAAACGCGTTTTCGATGTGGCGGATCTCGGGCTCTCCCCGATCCGGCTCCCCTATCACCTCGACGACATCAAACCGGATGTGATCCGGTTTGATGTTTTTCTTTTTAAGATACGATATCGCGGCGCGGGACAGGCGTTTTCGTTTTTCCTTGTTCACCGCGGCGAAGGGGCGGCCGTAGTCCTCGTTCTTGCGGGTTTTGACTTCGACGAAAACCAGGACTTCGCCGTCCATCGCGATGACGTCCAGCTCGTCGTGCTTTCCGGCGCGGACGCGCTCGCCGACGATCTTCCAGCCGCGGGCCTTTAAAAACCGAACGGCGCGCCGTTCGCCCCAGCGCCCCGATTTAAGATGCGCGGGTTCGGCGGACTTTCCGAACCACTTTTCAATCCACCGTTTCATTCGTCGATAGAATTTTTCGGTATAGCGCGACGTAGTCGCGCGCCATGTGTTTGACGGAGAAGTCCTGTTTCATCGCGCGCTTCATCAGCGCGTTCCAACGCGTCCGGTTTTCGTACACCGCGAAGGCGCGCTCCAGGCATTCGAAAAACGCGTCGGCGGTGTATTCCTTGAACTTGAATCCGGTGCCGCCCTTTTTCGCGAAATCGATCACGGAGTCTTCGAGACCGCCCACCGCGCGCGCGACGGGAATGGTTCCATAGCGCATGCTGTAGAGCTGGTTCTGTCCACAGGGCTCGAATTCGGAGGGCATCAGAAACATATCGACGCCCGCCTCGATTTTGTGGGCCTTGTCGTTCGAGAACTCCATCCAGGAACAAACCTGTTCGGGCCATCGCCGCGCCCACTCCTGGCAGGCTTCTTCATACCGCGCGTCGCCCGTTCCCAGAATGACGATTCGCGCGCCCGAGGCGACGACGCGTTCCATGACGCCCGCGAGCAGATCGACGCCCTTTTGCGGGACAAGCCGCGTGATGATTCCGAGCAGAGGAATCTTCGGATCGGGGTTGAATCCGCACGCGGTTTGGAGCGCGGTTTTGCACTTCTTTTTGCCGCTTAAATCCTCGGAGGAATAATTGGCCGCGATGTGCGTGTCGGTTTTCGGATTCCAGCGCGTGTGGTCGATGCCGTTGAGAATGCCCGAGAGCACCGCTTGGCGATGGTACAGCGCGCCGTTGAGCTTGCAGCCGAATTCCGGCGTCTTAATCTCTTCCGCGTAGGTCGGGCTCACCGCGTTGATGGCGGTCGCGCCGACGATGCCGCCTTTAAGCGCGTTGATCTCTCCGTAAAATTCGAGCGTGTGCATCGTGAAACAACTATCGGGCAGTTGCGTCATGTAAAACTTTTGCGCGGGCGCCCATCCTTGGTGCGCGAGGTTATGGATGGTCATCAGCGTTTTCTCGCGGCCGTCGCGGAATGTTCCGTCGATCCCGTGATACAGCAGCATGGGCAGCAAGCCCGTTTGCCAATCGTTGCAGTGCACCACGTCGGGCTTCATCTCCCAGTCGTCGATCAATCGGACGACGGCTTTTTGGAAAAACAGGAACCGTTCGAAATTGTCCGCGTATCCATGCTCCGCGTTGCCGTAAATCCCCGGCCGGTCGAAAAACTCCGCGCCGTGCACGTAGTAGGTAACCACGCCGTTGCGCGCGCCTTTCCAGACGCTTCCGCGAAACCAGGCGTGTCCAAGGGGGATATGGAGCTCGACGTCGACTTTCTCGAGCGCGAACTTTTCGCGGTCGATATCCTGGTAAAGCGGCATGAACCGTACGACCTCGACGCCTTCCTTGACGAGCGCCTGGGGCAAAGCGGCGCAAACATCTCCTAGACCGCCGGTCGAGGCGAATGGTACGATTTCGCTACTGACGAAAATAATCTTCATGTAAAGCACGATAAAGGAACACCGAATGAGCTTCGACTCTCAAATCCTCCAATTTATGGCCTCTTCCGGCTATCGCCCGATGAAACAACACGAACTCGCGAACGCGCTGAACGTGGGGTCCAAAGGTCGGCGCGCCGACTTTCGGCACGACCTCTACGAACTCGAGGCCGCGGGAAAAGTCGCGCGCCTGCGCAAAAACCGCTGGGGCCTTCCAGAGGTCGCCAACGAGGTGGTCGGGACCCTTCGAATGATGGCTAAAGGCGGCGCGATTTTCGTGCCGGATAGCGAAGACGAATCCGAAATCTACATCTCCGACCGCAACACCGGCGTCGCCCTGCCCAACGACAAGGTGTCGATCGAGGTGTTCCACTCCGAATACGCGGCGCGCCAGCGGGAGCGGCGCGGCCAAAAGGACCTGCGGGCCGAGGGGCGCGTGGTCAAAGTGCTGAGCCGGGCGACCACGAGAACCGTCGGTTTGCTCAAACACACCCCCTACTATTCCTACATCATTCCCGACGCCGCGGGGTTCCGGCCCGAAGTGCGGATCAAAGACGCCAAAAACATCGCGGAGAATCACAAGGTGCTCGTGGAGCTGGATAATTGGATCGATCCGTTCAAACCGCTGGAGGGTTCCATTCTGGAAGATCTGGGCGACATGGCCGCGCCGGGCGTCGACGTCGATAGCTTGCTACGCGAAGCCGGAATCCAGGAGGAGTTCCCCGAAAACGTGGTGGCGGAGGCGAACGCGCTTTCCGGCGAGGTGACGCCGGAG
>JARFRL010000418.1 GCA_029287275.1 Pontiella desulfatans | reverse complement strand
GTGACCGAGGGCGACCGGGTCGCGATCTATCGGGAAAACTCGCCCGAGTGGTTCGAGATGTATCACGGCATCGTGGGCATCGGCGCGATCGCGGTTCCGGTGGACGCCAAGCTGCGCGAGAGCGAGGTGCGGCATATCTTTCGCGATTGCGGGGTTTCGGTGGTGTTCGCTTCCTGCCGTCTGGCTGAAACGCTGGAGGGCCTGAGCGAGCGGTTGCCGGAGCTGCGCGCGCTGGTGATGCTCGACCGCGCGGGCAGGTACGAGCATCCGTGCGAGAAGCTCGAGCACGAGTCCTACGCGAAACTCTGGGCGCGGGTCGACGCGGCCGCGACCGCCAACGGGCGGGCGTATGATCGGCTCGGACCAACGGCGTCTTCGCCCGCGTCGTTCATCTACACCTCCGGCACGACCGGCCGACAAAAGGGCGCGGTGTTGACGCATCATAATTTCATGACGAACGTGGTCGCCATTCTCAAGGCCATCAAGTTCACGCCGGACGACAACGTGGTGCTGATTCTTCCGCTGCACCACTCCTTCGCGTTCACGACCACCGTGCTGGTTCCCGTCTACATGGCCTGCCAAGTGACGATCGTCGAGAACCTCAAAACCATCAAAGCCAACATGGCCGAAACCTCGCCGACCATCATGCTCGCGGTGCCGTTGCTGCTGGACAAAATGCTCGGGCGCGTGATGGAAGGCGTGAACGCGAAACCCTTCGCGAAATTCATGTGCGACGTCGGGCTCGCGAAAGTGGTTGGCAAGAAGGTGCGGGACGGGCTCGGCGGAAAACTGCGGCTGATCGTTTCCGGCGGCGCGCCCATCAGCCCCGCCACGCTGGAGGGCTGGCGGAAGCTGGGGTTTCTAATCGTGGAGGGCTACGGCATCACGGAAACCGCGCCGGTACTTTCCGTCAACCCGCTCAACGCGCCGCGGGTCGGCACGGTGGGCCTTGCCTTGGAGGGCGTGGAGATCCAGATCGACATGCCGAACGCGGAGGGCGTCGGCGAGATCATCGCCAGGGGCGAAAACGTGATGCAAGGCTATTGGAACAATCCGGAGGAAACCGCGAAGGTGCTGGTTAATGGATGGTATCACACGGGCGATCTCGGCTATTTCGATGAAAAGGGATATCTCGTCATCAGCGGCCGCGAGAAAAGTCTGATCGTCAACCGCGAGGGCAAGAACATCTACCCCGAGGAGGTTGAGCGGCAGGTGCTCAAGAGCGAGTACGTGCTGGAATGCCTCGCGGTGGGCTATCGCGAGCCCGACGAGGACGTCGGCGAGCGCGTCGGATTGATCGTGGTCCCCAACCAGGAGCTGTTCGATTCGATGGCGACGACTGATGGATCCAGTTTGCCGGACGAGGAAATCGAAGAGAGGGTTCGCGCCGACGCGCGCGAAAAACTGATGGCGCTTTCGGAATACAAACGTCCGCGCAAGATCGAGGTCCGATTCGACGAGTTCGAGAAAACCACCACGCAGAAGATCAAGCGCTACCTCTACGCGATCGACACCAGCGATCGCTAGACCGCCAACGTTAAACGAAAACGGAGAGAAGCATGGGAAGAAATAAACTGTACGCCGCGCTCTGCGCGGCGTTGTTGTCCGGACCGGTCTTGGGCGCGGGGTTGCAACTGTACACGGAAGGCTCGGCGGAAGCGCTCGGTCAGGCCGGCGCGATCAGCGGCCGCGACGATTTAACGTCGCTCGCCTGGTACAACCCGTCCGCGCTCGCGGGCGCCGACCGACCGGCCCTCATGGTGGGGAGCGTGTTCGCTTCCATCAAGACGGACTACGCGGACGGCGCGACCGACGCCTCCATGTCGGAAGACTGGCGCGTGATTCCCCATCTCTACTACGTTCAACCCCTGACCGACGACGTGACCGCCACGCTTTCCATCAACGCGCCCTACGGATTGATCACGGAATGGTCGGCCGACTGGGCCGGCGCGCCGCTCGCGATCTATTCCGATCTCGAGGCCGTCTACCTCACGCCCTCCGTCGCGTGGCGGCCGATCGACTCGTTCGCCGCGTCGTTCGGCGTCAACGTCGTCAGCGCCACGGCGGAGCTGACGCGCTCCGCGTTTCCCGCGCCGGGCGAGGTGAAGGTCAAGGGCGACGACATGACCTACGGCTACACGTTTTCGGCGCGTTATCAGCCCTTCGAAAATTGGGCCGTCGGCGGACGCTATCAATCCCGCGTCGATCTCAAGATCACCGGCGCGCTCGAGACCGGCGGCGTCAGGCTGCCCGCGTCCGCGGAGCTGGACCTGCCGTCGTCGTTCAACATCGGCGTCGCGAACACCTCGATCAGAAATCTTTCGCTCGGGCTGGATCTGGTCTGGACCGAGTGGAGCGTCTACGACTCGCTCGACATCGTCGCCCCGCCCGCGCCAACCACCTCCTCGGCGAAAAACTGGGACGACGTGATCAGCGTCCGTCTCGGCGGCGAATACGCGCTGGGCGAAAGCTGGGCGCTGCGCGCCGGCTACGTCTGGGATCAGTCGCCCGTTCCCGACGCGACGCGCTCGCCCGAGCTGCCCGGTTCGGATCGTCAGATGCTGATGTTCGGTTTCGGTTGGACGTGTTGTGGAAACGTGACGCTCGACGCGGCCTACTCGTATCTATGGGCCGATTCCACGGCCATTGGCGCGAACCCGCTTGGCCTGACCGGCGAGTTCGAGACCACGACGCATCTGGTTGGTCTTTCGATCGGCTACGACTTCTAGATCGGTTTAGTCGGCGCGCGCGATGAACTCGACGCGGATGCCGCCGGGTTCGACGCACATCATGTGCGCGCCCATTCCCGACTCGAGCGGAACGGGCGCGCATTCGATTTCCACGCCTTCCGTGTTTTTGAGCGTTTCGAAAACGTTCTCCAACTCCTCCACGGAATCCACCCGCAACGCGAGGTGATGCAGCCCCACGTTTTGTCCACGGTCGAAGGGCGCGTATTGCTCGTGCGTTTTCCACAGCGTGATCATCACCACGCCGTCGGAGACGAACACCGCGGGATAGTCCGGCCGAGCGCCCACGGTTTGAAACCCGAGAGTTTCAATGAAAAAGCTTACCGTCGCGTCCAAGTCGCGGACGGACAGTCCAACGTGATCGATTCCCTTCGTCGTGATCATGTGTTCACCTCGTGGCTTTGTTGAGTTCTCCCGCTTTGCCCAGCGCGTATTTCGCCAGGATCGGTCCGATGATTTCAAAGACGATGCAGGTCGCGGTGATGGTGGTGATGACCTTGGTTCCGATCAGCGAGCCGTGCGACACGCCGTCGGTGACGACGCCCAGCCCGGCGAACTCCGAATTAACGATCAACGCCAAGCCGATCGCGACGCCGGCCTGCGAGAGAATGCCGAGCCCGACGTATTTTTTGATCTTCTCCTCGACGTGCCCGAAGACCGCCCCGAGCCGCGCCCCGCCGATCAGGCCGCCGGAACGGCCGAGGATGTACGCGATCCCGATGAGGCCCAGACTGGGCAGCGCCGCGATTTGAAGGTGCGCGCCCGCGAGGCAGAAGAACAACACGAAGGTCAGCGGCATGATTTCCAGCAACGGCGCGGTGACCTTATGCACGAGCGCCTCGCGGCGGGTGTTGATCAGCACGAAACCGATCACCATGTTGGTGAGAATGAGCGACAGGTGCCACATCATCGAAAGGCCGGTGCCGAGCGTCACGACGCCGAACACGATGATTAGCATGTCGCGCGAGTTTTTGATGAAGCGCACGAGTTGGGCCAGCACGAAGCCGAGCGCGACGCCCACCGCGACGCTGAGGAGAATTTCCACCGTCGGCGCCTTGAGCATCTGAAAAAAGCCTTCGGAAACGTGGCCGGGTGTTTCGGCCATCAACAGGCTTTTGGCGATCGCCGCCGAGAAGCCGAAGATGATGATCGCGAGGCCGTCGTCGAACCCCACCAC
>JARFRL010000390.1 GCA_029287275.1 Pontiella desulfatans | reverse complement strand
TCTTTTTGAAGGTCGTCGCCACGGAAACCGAATCAAACACCGCGTCGACCGCGACGGTGGCGACACCGGCCAGCACCTCTTGCTCTCCTAGGGGAATCCCCAGTTTTTCATATGTCGCGAGCAATTCAGGATCGACGTCGTCCAGACTCTGCGGCATGTCGATTTTTTGTTTCGGCGCGGAATAGTAGCTCAGCGCCTGATAATCGACCGGTGGAAACTCAACCTTCGCCCAGGTAGGCTCTTCCAGCGTGAGCCAGTGGCGGTAGGCCTTCAGCCTGAACTCCGTCAGCCACTCCGGTTCATTCTTCCGCTTTGAAATGGCGCGGACGATATCCTCGTTCAGCCCCGGAGGCAAACTGTCGGCCTCGATATCGGTCACGAATCCGTATTTGTATTCCTTGTCAGAAATCTCATCGAAGGATTTTTCGTCTTCAATTTTCATATAAGCCTATTTTTGGTACTATTTAAAAACGCGGATGTTCGAATAGTGAAAATGGTTTGGAGTTACTTGTTCGACATGTTGGCCAGGGTCAGTCCATGAAGCGCGCCGATAACCGCTTCATTGACCTGTTTCCAGCTTGGACTAACGGGACAATTGCGTTCGCAACCCTCGGCGCTGGAGCAGTCGGTGATCGCAACCGGTCCTTCAATGGATTCGATGATCTCGGCCGCGGTGATTTCACCGGCCGGACGCGACAAGGAGTATCCTCCCTTGCTGCCTTGATGAGATTGAAGAATGCCGCCTTGCGTCAAAATTTTAAGCACTTTACTAACGGTGGGCAATGGAATGCCGATCGCGGAGGACAAATCCTTGGCGTTGTGCAGCGAATCGAGATCTTGATTCGCCATGTGCGCCAGCAGGATGAAGCCATAGTCCGTGATTTTCGTGATTCGTAGCATTCTTCTTCGTCCTTAATACGCGACCCATTTGGTCTTAATTTGAGCAGAGCGTATCAGAAGCCATTTTCGGCGCAAGCCTTTTATACGGATTTAGTCCTATTTAGATTGAGCGCCAATAAGCGCGCCCATCAGGCCTCTTGGCGCTTGGCGTCGTCCCAGAAGGCGTCAAGTTGATCGAGCGTGAATTCTTTGAATTCCTTGCCGGATTCATGCACCCGATCCTCGACGTGTTGGAAACGCCGGACGAACTTTTTCACGTTGTGATTCAAAAGTTCCTCAGGATTGTGGCCGAGATACCGGCTCACGTTCACGACGGAAAACAGGAGATCGCCCAGCTCGGCGCGGATATCGTCCTCATGATTCCGGTTGATGGCTTCTTTAACCTCTTCGATCTCCTCGTGGAGCTTCGCGAACACGTCGTCGATATGATCCCAATCGAACCCCGCCCGCGCGGCGCGTTTCTGAACCTGATGCGCTTTCTGCAGCGCGGGAAGATGTTTTGGAATGCCGGAGACGATCGACGCGGGCTTGTCGCCCTTCCGCTTTTCGGCCTTTTTAATCGCGTCCCAATTCTGAAGCACCTCGCCAGAGCCGGACACCTCGACCTCGCCGAAGACATGCGGATGCCGGCGAACCAGTTTATCGGAGATCCCGTCCGCGACGTTATGAAACTCGAAACGCCCGTCTTCCGAACAGATTTGACTATGAAAAACAACCTGCAATAGCAAATCGCCGAGCTCCTCCTCAAGATCCGACACGTCTCCGCTTTCGATCGCGTCGATCACCTCGTAGGCCTCCTCGATCAGATCCGACTTCAACGATTCGTTGGTTTGCTCGCGATCCCACGGACACCCATCCGGCGCCCGCAGCTTCCGCATCACGTCCAACAACCGCTCGATTGACTCGCCCGCTTTGGTCATTGCCCTCTCCTGTTCAAAAAAAAGCGTTCCATCACTGGAACGCCTTGAAATTCATGAAGCCGTTTTACATCCGCAACGTGAGGTCGAGGATCGCGTCGGGTTTTTCGTCCGCCAGCGAGTCCAGCACCATCTTGGCTCCGCTGAAATCCTGGAACACCGTGTATTCGTCCGGAACGACGATACAGGCGGCGCCGGCGGTGAGCGCGCCCTTGCAGGCGACCTGCGAGGAGACGACCGCGACGAGCGTGGCTTTTTCCTTGTCGCACTGTTTCAGCATCTTCAGCCAGTCGTCGGCGCGCGGGAACGATTCCTTCACTTCTTCGGGAATGAGCAGTTCGACGCCCATTTCATCAAGCCCGAGCTTGGCCATCAGCGTTTTGGCGTTGGCGACGGGTAGCGCGCTGAACGCGATCACCGGAATGCCGCGCGCCTGCGTGGCTTTAATCAACTTGGCCAGACCGGCGTCGAGTTCGGCGTCGTTCGCGCAGTAGTTCGCGACGGTTTTATCGACTTCGTTAACCGCTTTCTCGATCGCGTCGGTTTTTTTGCCCGCTTGTTTCAACACGTCCGTCACGGCCTGACGGTGCGCCGCCGACATGCCCGAGCGGGAAAACATCACAGGAGTCAGCTCGACGCCTTTGGTGCCGACCGCGCTTTTGAGCGACGCGAATTCCACCGCCCGTGCTTTCGCGGCGACGTATTCCAGTTCAAAAATCAACGCATGGGTCGTGCTGGTCTGTTTTGCTTCGCTCATGTAAATGCTTTCTCCTTAATAGTACAGCGGGTTTTCGAAAAATGAGGGCGTAGTGTATGTAGCTTGATCGCATTGGTCAACACCCTATTTTTCAGGCGCGAAACGGCGCGTTCAGGGCCCTTGAACCAATTCGCCGACATTAAGGGTTGCATGGCGAACTCCGGACATGGATGATACTCCGAATTTTGGAAAAACCATGTCCGCGTATGCTGGATTTTTACGGGAAATATTATGAAAAAAGCAATAATCGCGCTTGAGGATGGAACCTGTTTCGAAGGCCGGGCGTTCGCCGGGTCCGGCGAGTTTCAGGGAGAACTGGTCTTCAACACCTCGATGACCGGCTATCAGGAAATCCTCACCGACCCCTCCTATCACGGCCAAATCGTCACCATGACCTATCCGCTGATCGGAAACTACGGAATCAACGACGAAGACGTCGAATCCCGCGGAATTTTCGCGCAAGGCCTGGTCGTCAGCGAATGCTCGCGTATTCACTCCAATTGGCGCGCCACCAAATCGCTGGCTGCATATCTCGAGGAAAACGGAAAAATCGGCGTCGACGACGTCGATACCCGCGCCATCACGCTGCACATCCGCGACAAGGGCGCCATGAAATGCGTGATCTCCACGGAGGATTTCGACAAGGAGAGCCTCGTCGCGAAAGCGAAAGCCTCCGAGGGCTTGGTTGGCCGCGACCTGGCCTCCGAGGTCTCCATCGACGAGAAATACATCTGGCCCGAAGGCGGAAAGCCCGACGCGGCGCACCGCGTCGCGGTCATCGACTGCGGCATCAAACTCAACCAGCTCCGCATTCTCGACGAACTCGGCTGCGAATGCGCCGTCTACCCGAACAACACCGGCGCGGACGAGATCCTCGCGACCAACCCCGATGGCATTTTCGTCTCCAACGGCCCTGGCGATCCGGCCGGCGCGCCCGAGACCACCGAACTGGTCGGCAAACTGATCGAATCCAAGGTTCCGATGTTCGGCATCTGCTTCGGGCATCAGATGCTCGGCCGCGCGCTGGGCGCCGACACCTTCAAGCTGAAGTTTGGTCATCGCGGCGGCAATCAGCCGATTCAGGATTCGCGCACCACCAAGGTGGAGATCGCGTCGCACAACCACGGCTTCTGCATCGACGCCGACTCCGTCAATCCGGACGTCGCGGAAATCACCCATCTTAACCTCAACGACAACACCGTCGCGGGCCTGAAACACAAACACCAACCGCTCTTCTGCGTGCAGTATCACCCGGAAGCCGCGCCCGGCCCGCACGATCCGTTCTACCTCTTCGAGGAGTTCGTCGACCTAATGAAGGAAAACAAATAATGAATCATCCCGAATGGATCGCCATCCTCGACTATGGCTCCCAGGTCACGCAATTGATCGCCCGCCGCATCCGCGAGCAGAAGGTCTATTGCGAAATCATCCGCTTCGACACCACCGCCGAGGAGCTCATGAAACGCGCCCCGAAAGGGATCATCCTTTCCGGCGGCCCATGTAGCGTGCCGGACGAGGACGCGCCCAAGTGCGATCCCGCGCTTTTCGAGCTCGGCATTCCGATTCTCGGCATTTGCTACGGCATGCAACTCACCGCGCAAACGCTCGGCGGATCCGTCAAGCCCGGCCTGAAGCGCGAATACGGCAAGGCCATGATGAGCATCACCAAAGACTCCCCGCTCTTCAAAGGGCTCTCGCCCGACATACAGGTTTGGATGAGCCACGGCGACAAGGTCGAGGCCATGCCCGAAGGCTTCGAGGCGATCGCGGAATCCGACAACTGCCCCTTCGCCACCATGCAGAACCTCGAGCGCCAGATCTTCGGCGTTCAGTTCCATCCGGAAGTGGTTCACACGCCGCAGGGCAAGGAGATGTTCTGGAACTTCGCCTTCAACATCTGCAAGTGCTCCGGCGACTGGGAAATGTCGAAATTCGTGGAAGACACCATTAAAAACGTGCGCGCCCAGGTTGGCGACGACCACGTGCTGCTCGGTCTCTCCGGCGGGGTCGACTCCTCCGTCGTGGCCGCCCTGCTCCATAAAGCCATCGGCGATCAGCTCCACTGCGTCTACGTCGACAACGGGCTGATGCGCTACCGCGAAACCGAGGAGATCGAGGATCTGTTCGGCCGCGCCTTCGGCATCGACCTCATCGTCGCGCACGCCGGCGACCTGTTCCTTGGAAAACTCAAAGACATTTCCGATCCGGAAGAAAAGCGCAAGATCATCGGCAACACCTTCATCGACGTCTTCGCGGAAAAAGCCCGCGGCCTCAGCGACAAGGTGAAGTTCCTGGGTCAAGGCACGCTCTATCCCGACGTCATCGAATCCGTCTCCCCGATCGGCGGCCCTTCCGCGACGATCAAGAGCCACCACAACGTCGGCGGCCTTCCAGACGACCT
>JARFRL010000369.1 GCA_029287275.1 Pontiella desulfatans | reverse complement strand
GGTTCGAGGCCGTGAAGGTAGCCCACCACCATGCGCGCCGGAATGCTGAGGCTACGGCATAGCGCGATGCCCAGATGAGAGAGATCGCGGCAGACGCCCCAGCCGCGGTCGTTGATTTCGGAGGCGGATAACTGAATGTCGCTGTCGTAGGGCTCGAAACGGATGTTGGCTTTCAACCACGACTCAATGGCTTTAACCTGATCGTACCCCATCAATTGGCCCGCGGTGATCTCGTTCGCCATTTGACCGAATCGGTCGGATTCGCAGTAGCGACTCGGCAAGAGATAACTCAGTACGCCATCGGGCAGGTTTTCAACTTCGACGAACGGCGCCCCGGGGGCTTGATCCACCCAGTCCTGGGTCACGACTTCCGCGGCGGTATGGACCCCGAACATTCCGGGGGGCGCGATCAGCCGTTGGCAGAGGTTGCCGTAGCTATCGGTGAACTCAAAGGCGGGGACGCTTGGTTCAAGCTTGTATTCCTCGCGCGCGACCCATTGCTGAGCGCCGCTACGCGGCCGCAACATCAGCACGAAGGGAGTCGGCGCCATGATGCTGAAGGTAAGATCACAACTGGTTAGTAGACGCATGTCTTGAATCCATCGAAGTTCACCAAGATCCGAAAAACGGCCCCGGGTTTTGTTGGATTTTCTGCTGCTGTTGTTGTTGCTGCTGCTGTTGCTGCTGATTCTGGGTTAGCTCATGCTCGGGAATCATATCCACCTCGGCGCGCACCTGGTGTTTCCCTCCGCCCATCAAGACGCCTTGGAGCGGGCTGACGTCGCCGTAGTCCCGTCCCCAGCCGATGGTGATGAACTGCTCGTCGGCGGGTTTGTCGTTGGTGGGATCGAGATCCAGCCAGCCCTGTTCCGGGCAGTAGAGGCCGATCCACGCGTGCGAGGCGTCGGCTCCCTCCAACCGCGGTTGCCCGGGCGGCGGGGTGGTTTGGATGTAGCCGCTGTTGTAGCGCGCGGCCAAGCCGACGGCGCGAAGGCAGCAGATCATCACATGCGCGAAATCCTGACACACGCCGCGCCGTTTCTTCAGGACCTGTTGAACGGGCGTGGCCACGTTGGTGGCGGTGGCGTCGAACACGAACTCGGATTTGACGCGATGCATCAGATCCATGCCGACTTCATGCGCGGTCAGCCCCGGGCGGCAGGACGGCTCCGCGAAGCGCCGCGCGTCGGCGAGCAGGGGCGCCATGGGCGAAGCGAACATGAACTGCCGCGCGTCGTGGCCTTCCGGAGAAGTCGCTTTTCTAAGCAGCTCGGCCGCCTTTTCCCACGGCGCGCCGATTTTGTTCGATGGCGTTCGGGGAAGCACTTCAACAACGCTCTCGATCCCCACCCGCATGGTGGAGTGATGCTCCTGCACCGAGCAAAACGTGGCGTGGTTGCCGAAGTAGTCGAGCTTTTCGGTGAGCACGGTGGGAACGGGGAAAATCGTCAGTTCCGAGGATCGGACGGTCTGCCACGGAAGCGTCCGCGGTTTCAGGTGCAACGTGTTGTAGACGAACGTGACCGGCTGGGAATATTCAAAGGTGGTTCGGTGCCGTAGATGGTAGATCATCGTATGGGTTCCTGTGCTTTGATTTCCCCTCCCATCAACGACGAAAATTGGCGTCTGGATTCGATGTGCGCCAGATATCGTTCCGTGATCAAGGTGCTCAATTCCTGAACTTTTCCGACAATGGTCGTCAAGAAACCGTCTAGTTTTTCGCGGCGTCCGTCCTGATTGAGGGCGAGGAGCAGGCTCAAATCGAAATCCTCAACGTAATGAACCAGCTCGGTCGCGAGAATCTGTTCCGGCAACTGGCCCAGCCGCGGCAGGTGCGACAGCTCGCGAATATGCTCGTTGATCAGCTCCAGCTGGAACGCGACGCTGCGGGGGTTGGACTCGTCCGCGATCAGCAGGTCGAGCAACGGCAGGATGGCGACGTTGCTCTGGTAGCGCGTGCGATAGGTGATCGAGCTGCTGCCGAGCTCCAGCACGGCGTCGAGCACCGGCGCCTCGTACGGCGCGGGGGCGGTCAGCAGTTCTTTGAGAATACGCGCGCTCATGATCGTCCGCTCGAGGCGGAAACCCATGTCCATGAAGCGCCAGCCATAGCCGTGCGTCATGCTTTCGAATCCGAGCCCCGAAAACGCGGACAGCGGAACGAGCAGGTCGTCGAGCAGGTCGAGAATTTCCGTTGGATCGTCGTCCGCGGCGGCGCCGTGCAGCTCCCGGTCCAACCGGTCGAGAATGCGCCAGGTATCCATGCTGATGCGATCGCGCGTCAACGAGCCGATGCGGCTGGCGTTGGTCAGCGCGTGGTGAAGATTGCTGAACCGACCATGTTGAAAAATAACCTCGCCGATATACTTTTGGACGCGGCCCATTTCTTGAATGGGATTCGCGATGGGCCCGTCGGCCGGCTTTTGGTCGGTGATGACCTCGAGCGCCCGCAACAGCTCCGGCAACTCGGGCGTTCCGTCCGGAATGGTTTCCTCCGTGAGGCGCCGCAAAATGGTGCGCAACAGGCGGGTCTGCAGCTCGGCCCGTTGCACGTAGCGACCCAGCCAAAAAAGGTTGTCGGCGACGCGGCTGGACAGGTTGTCCTCGCCGCGCGAGAGCGCGACCTCGTTGCCCTCTCTGGGAAGCAGGCTGAAGCGCGACACCTCGCCGCGGGCCAGCACCCAGGCGTCCTTCGAGCCGCCGCCGCGGCTCATGCTCACGACGGTCGTGTCCGTCCGCGAGGACGTGCGGACGAGTCCGCCCGGCATCACGCTCCATCCGTCGCGCTTGGCCACGACGAAGGCCCGCAGCATCGCGTGCCGCGGCGCGAGGCCTCCATCCACCCAGCAGGGCGCGGCGGAGAGCGAGGTGTTCTCTTGCGCGATGAAGCTTTTGGGATCGTCCTTGATCCTTCCAATCAACGATTCGCGGTCTTCGGGAGTGAGGTAGCGGGGGAAAACGGTGTGGTCGGTCGGTCCGGGGAAGGCGCGTTTGAGGACCCAGCGGTCGAGGTTGGCCAGCACCTGGTTCATCTCTTTTTCCTGACCGCACCATAGCGTGGGGACGGTCCAGAGCTTGGGTTCCTCGCCGAGCAACTGGCGGCAAAGCATGGGTTGAAAGGGGAGCAGCCCCGGCGTTTCGGCGAGTCCGCTGCCGAGCGCGTTGGCGATCACGACTTCCCCCGCGGCCGCGGCCTGAACGAGTCCGGGCACGCCGAGCGCGGACGCGGGGTCCAGCTCCAGCGGGTCGCAGTCGGAATCGTTTTGCCGGCGCAAAATCACGTCGACTTGGCGCAGTCCACCAAGCGTTTTCAGGAAAACCTGATTGCCGCGCACCGTGAGGTCGTTGCCCTGCACCAAGGGAAAGCCGAGATAGCGCGAGAGGTAGGCGTGCTCGAAATAGGATTCGCTCTGAACGCCCGGCGTGAGAATCACGATCCGGGGCGATTCGTTGCCGCGCGGCGAGAGTTGCTCGAGCCGGCCGCGCAACGCCGCGAAGAATCCGGCGTGCCGTTCGACGCGGCCGTCGCGGTACATGGAGGGAAACGTGCGCGACACGACCAGACGGTTTTCCAACGCGTAGCCGGCGCCGGAGGGGGCTTGGGTTTGGTCTTTCACGACGCGCCATTGGCCGTCGGGCGAGCGGGCGAGGTCCACCGCGAGCATGGTTATATAGTGCTGGTCGGGTGGATTGATCTGTTGGCAGGAGCGATAAAACGCGGGGTTGGCGAACACGAGTTCGCTCGGCAGCGTGCCGCGCTTGATCAATTTTTGCTCGCCGTAGAGATCGATCAGCAACGTGTTGAGCAGTCGGACGCGCTGAATCAGCCCTTCGGACAAAACGTCCCATTCATCGGGGGAGATCATGAGAGGAACCGGATCGAGTTCCCACGGCCGGCGCGCGTCCTCCTCGTCGCCGAAGGCGTTGAAGGTGACGCCGTTTTGCCGCAAAACGCGGCGGGCGCGGTTCCAGCGGTCGGTGACGGTGGCCGCGCCGTAGTCGCCGAGCTGGCTCATCATGCCTTGCCAGTGGGGGCGTATCGAGCCGTCGGGCGCCATCATTTCGGGATAAGCGCCCGCGATGGGGTGGTACGCGTTGGTCAAGGTGTTCATGGGGTGGCGCTCCAGTTAGAGTCGCCGCAAATCGAGCGTGACGGGCATTTCTGAATTTCGCGGAACGCGGCGCATTTGGAACGCGCCGGGGGTGTGTCCCAGCGTCCTAAATCGCTCCGCGCGGCGGGTCTCCGCTTCAAGCGCGTTGATTGGAAAATTTTCATGGCTCCTTCCGCCGGGATGGCTGACGTAATAGGTGCAGCCTCCAACAGCGCGCGCATTCTGCCGATCGACCAAGTCGAATACAAGCGGGGCGTGCACCGGAATGGTGGGGTGCAGGCAACTCGGCGGCTGCCAAGCGCGGTAGCGGACGCCCGCGACGTACACGCCCGGCTGATCGGTGGGCGTGAGCGGAACCTCGATGCCGTTGACGGCGATGGCGTGGCGCTGTTCGTTCAGCCCGCTGACCTTCACCTGCAGCCGTTCGAGCGAGGAGTCCACATAGCGCGCGGTGCCTCCGCCGCCCGCTTCCTCGCCGAGCACCAGCCACGGTTCGATCGCCTGGCGCAGCTCGATGGTCACGCCGTCGATGGTGACGGTTCCAATGACGGGGAATCGGAATTCGAAATGGGTGGAGAACCATTCCTCGCGGAACGGAAAGTTCGCGCCGTTGAGGCGTTCGATCACCTCGGCGAAGTCCTGTTGAACGAAATAGGGCAGCATGAAGCGGTCGTGCAGATGCGTCAGCCAGCGCGTCAG
>JARFRL010000339.1 GCA_029287275.1 Pontiella desulfatans | reverse complement strand
TCAGCCATGTGGACCTCCAAAATTTTCTTAACCGCTAATCGGCGCGAATTAACGCGCATCCAACATGGAGAGCGAGTTCCCCTTCGCCCGCGATCAACCATTCGTGTTTATTGGCGTTCATTCGCGGTCTATTTCTCGTAGTCGTTGAGCGGGTTTCCATCGGCGTCGACGCGCCAGTTTTTGTTGCGTCCGAGCGTCTGGATGTACGCGGTGAGATCCTTGATCTCTTCGTCGCTCAGATGCTTGAACGACGGCATGATGGAAACGCGTTCGTAGATGCCTTTTCGATCGGGGAACTTTTCGCCCATGTCGCGCGGGTTCTTGAAGTGGGCCCAGTGCCATTCGGAGGAGTATTTTCCGCCCACGCGCGCTAGATCGGGGCCGGTGCGTTTGGTGCCGAGGAAGTTTTGTTTGTCGTTCACGTACTCCCACGATTCGGATTCGGGCGCTTCGACCAGGCGCCAGCCGTAGCGGCGGCGGTCGGAATCGAGATGGCGGACCTGCTGCGTGTGGCAGTAGACGCATCCCTCGCTTTTGTAGATCGCGATTCCGCGGAGTTCCTGTTCGGTGTATTCGCGCACCGGATGATCGGACTTCCACATCTCGGGGCTGACCATGGGCGGAACAATGGTGGTGAGGACGGCGCCGACGGCGAAGAGCGCGAAGGCGGCGACGGAGGTCCAGAGCAGGCTTTTTTCAACATCGATTTTCATAGTCAATTCCCCCTACTCGGCGACCGCGGTTTCGGCGTCGACCTCGTCGGGATATTTCCCGAAGAAGGTCTGCATGATGTTGTACAGGAACAGGAAGTAGGCGATGAAGATCACGCCGCCGGTCGAGAAGCGCATCCAGTGCGCGTGCTTGAGGGCTTCCAAGGTTTCCACGAAGGTGTTTTCCGGGTTCAACCAGGCGAAGCCCTGAATGACCCCGCCGATCCAGAGGACCGCGAAGAACGGAATGCTCGCGAGCGTCATGAGCCAGAACTGGATGTCGCCGAGCTTCTCGGAGTAGAGCTTGCGGCCGGCGAGTTTGGGGGCGACGTAGTAGACGCCCGCCATCGCGTAGTAGGAGAACGCGCCGAACAGCGCCATGTGCGCGTGGCCGACGACCCAGTCGGTTTTACTGGTGATCTCGTTCACCGAGCGGATCGCTTGGAACGGGCCCTGCAGGCAGGTGAAGACGTAGTAGACCGTACCCATCATCAGCAACTTCGGAATCGGACCCACCATGCGCTTGCCGCGCGGGGCGGTGGCGAAGGTGCCGAAGAAGTTGGTGATCACCGCCATCACCGGAATGATGAGGCTGAACGAGAAGATGATGGAAACCGTCTGCAGCCAGTGCGGACTCGGGCCGTGGATCATATGGTGCGCGCCCGTCCAGACATAGACGAACGAGATGACCCAGAAGCCGACCATCGACAGTTTGTGCGAGTAGATCGGGGTGTCGAGCTGCTTGGGAATCAGGTAGTACGCGATCGCGACGCCGAGCGGGGTGAAGATCAGACCCACGGCGTTGTGCACGTAGAACCAGATCAGGTTGGCCTGGTTCGCGCCGGCCACCATCGGCATTTGGCTGAGCATGTTGCCGGTGATGTAGACGAAGGTCGTCCAGATGACCGCGCCGAGCGTGTACCACACCGTGACGTAGAGATATTTCACTTTGCGCGTGATGACGGTGCCGAACACGTTGATGGCGAACATCACCCAGCAAATGGCGATCATGTAGTCGAACGGCGCGGGGATCTCGCCGTATTCCACGTTCTTGACGTTGCCGAGAATGATGGAGACGAAGCCGCTGATCAACGCGATGTTGTAGACCACGCTCATGGCGACGCCGAGTTTCTCGGAGAAGAGCTTGGTGTGCAGAATCCGCGGCAGGATCCAGAACAGGACGCCCATGTTGGCCTGCAACAACCAACCGAACAGGTTGATGTTCGTGTGCAGCATGCGCACGCGCGGCAGCGATAGATACTCGATGTCGCCCACCGTCGGCACCACGAACTTGAGGGCCGTGAGCAACCCCATCGTCAACGCGAGTCCAAAATAGACGCACGCGGCGATCACCATCGTTTTAGCGGCTGTGTCTTGTTTCATTATTCAGCTTCCTCGGTATTGGCCCGGATAAAGGCGATGATGTCCAGAATCGTCTGGTCGGACAAGAAGTCGTGCGCGGGCATCGGGGCGCCGGCCACGCCGAGCAGGATCGACTGGTAGAGCCGCTCGTCGCTGACGGCCGCCTGGTTCAGGAATTCCTTGCTGATCAGGTTGCGCGGCAACGGGTGCTCCAGATTGTACGCGTTCGGACCCTTTCCGTTCGCGAGTTTGCCGTGGCAGGAGGTGCAGTTCTTCTGGAACGCCTCATAGCCTTTTTCCGCGTCTCCGGCTTCGATCAGCTTGCCCTTGTCCTTGTAGTCCAGGCGTTCGGCGTCGCCGATTTTCGGCAGTTCGACGGCGATTCGTTTATAATTTTCCGGCGCGTTCTCCAGGCTCTTTTCCTTGATGAACTCGATCAGCGTTTCCACTTTTTGCTCGCTGAGGATGTTCTTCCACGCGGGCATGTCGGTTCCGCCCACGCCGTTGAGGATCGAGTTCTTGAAGCGCTCCTCGTAGGCCAGCACGAACTGGGCTTTGCTGAAGTCGCGCGGATAGGGATCGAGCATGCCCGAAACCACGCCGCGGCCGTTCAGGTCCTCGCCGTGGCAAGAGACGCAGTACGCGTCGTACATCTTCTGCCCCTCGGATTCCTCGGGCAGCTTGTACGTCAGCGTTCCCAAGAACAACACCAGGCTGTCGAGCTCGGCGTCGTTGTAGTCCTTGAAGGTCGGCATGATCGAATCGACGACGTGCGTCCGCGCGTTGACGATGTGGTCGCGCGTGTATTCTTGACCGCGCGTGCGAATCGCCCACGTCAGGTCCGGACCAATCTGCCCGCCCGCGAGTTGGCCGTCGGTGTTGCGGATGGCGTGGCAGTTGACGCAGCCGCCCATGGAGGTGGAACCTTCGTAGGGCGCGCCGGCGAACAGCGCGCGGCCCGCGGCCACGCTCGGCTCGGTGACGCGCTTGATTTCCGACTTCGGTTTGATGTAGCCGATCGGCGCGCTTTCGTCGGAACGAAGGCGGGCTTTCTGCTGCCCTTTCAGATAGGTCGCCAACGCGGCGACGGTCTCTTCGTCATGAGCCCAATCGAAATAGGGCATTTTCGAGTTCGCGATGTTGGCCGAGGGGTCCACGATGGATTCGACCAGATAGTCGTATGTGAACTTGCCGCCCGCGTCGGAAAGCTCGGGCGCCTGCGACGACGAGGAAATGCCCGCGATCGTGTGGCAACCCCAGCAGGCTTTTTCCAAGAAGAGCTCGCGGCCTTCGACGTAGAGTTCCGCGCCGGGAAGGCGCCCCGTCTCCATCGCGTGGCACCGGTTGCAGCTCGCCTGCGCGCTGGGGCCGGTCAGCAGCGGCTTGATCCAACCATGCGCCTCGCCGTGGGCCAGGTGCATGTCGAGATCGCGGCTACTGCCGTCGTGGCAGACCGCGCAGCCGATGACCGCGAAGTCGTGCGGATCGTTCTCGACGCCCGGAACGATGGGCGGGTGAGCGGCCAAGGGCGACTCGAAGCCCGCGGCGTCCGGATTGGACGCGCCAATGTGGCAAGACTGACACCGGTCGACGAGCATCGCGCCCGCGGGCGTCTTGACGTTGACCTGCTTGATCACCGCGCCGGGGAATTCCTCGCCCAACGCTTCGTAGTAGGTCTTCTGATGTTTGATCCAGTCCTGATCAAACGCTTTCTTCATGGACAAGCCCAATACGACGAGCCCCAAGAAGGCCAACAGGAATAGAATGCGATAGTCCTTAATCATTAGTGACCTCCCCCGGAGAGCGGGTGCTCCCACGGATATACGATCGCCCAGTTCTCGCCGCGGAAGTAGACCCCGATGATGATCAACACGAGCATGAAGACGTAGATTCCGATGAACAGGACGTTCAGCAGGCCGCGCTCGCGGGCGAACCAGACGCCGGGAACGTTCGTCTTCCAGGTTTTGGTGAAGGTCTCGAAGAACATCTCGATGTAGGGCAGCACCATCACGCCCCCCGCGAGAAGGCCGGGAATCACGATGCCGCCGATGAACCCGTGGTAGCTCGTCAATTCCTGTAGACCCAGGAAGTACCAAGGCGCTTTGGCCGGGTTGGTGGGATGGTTGGGATCCGCGGGGCCTTCGAGCGGCGCGTCGAAGAAGACGGAGATCGCGCTCAGGACGAGGCACACGCCGAGCAACACCATCAACTCGCGGATGATGAGCTTCGGCCACGCGAACATCATCTGGTCGACTTCCTCGTTCACCTTGGGCTCGTTGCCCTTGACGATTTCGACCAGCTTGTAGCTGCGCGCGGTTTTGAAGACGGAGTTGTTTTTCACGTCGCCGAATTCCTCGTCGGGAATCTGCTTCTCTTTCGAGGTGTCGGCCGGACGCGCCAGCCCGCCGTCTTTACGGATGCGGAAGAAGTGCACCGCGATCAGGAAGCCCATGACCGCCGGAAGCACCGCGACGTGCAACACGTAGAAGCGCACGAGCGCCTCGGCGCCGACGTCGGTGTCGCCCAGCAGGATGCCGCGGATGAGCGCGCCGCCCGGCGCGAGCTTGGCGATCTCGGTGCCGACCTTGACGCCCCAGAACGCGAGCTGGTCCCATGGTAGCAGGTAGCCGGTGTAGGAAAGAAAGACGGTCAGCAGCCCGAGGATGCAGCCGATGACCCAGTTGAACTCGCGGCCGCCGCGGTGGGCGCCGGCGAGATAGACGCGCAGCATGTGCAGCGCGACGAACGCCACCATGCCGTGCGCGGCCCAGCGGTGCATGTTGCGGACGAATCCGCCCCAGAAGACGTTGGAGCGCAGGTTGAGCATGCGGCTGTACGCGTCCGGCAGGCCGTCGGGACCGATCGCGGTCGACGGGACGTAGTGGAACATCAACAAAATGCCGGTCAGCGCGAGAATGAGGAAGAGGTAGAAGGTGATCAGCCCCATGCCCATCGTCGTCTTGAATTTAACCGAGCGCTTATGGATTTTGACCGGTTGCACGTGCAGCATGACGTTGCTGAACATGATCTTGGATTTGGTCAAACCCGTGTTGTCGAAACGGTGCCGGAAGATCGAGTCGTAAATCTTGTTCCCGAACTCCTTGGCCTGTTCAATGATTTCATTCATAAGCTATCCCTCTGAGAAACGCGTTACACAACGGCGAAAAAGGTGCCTTCTTCCAACGCGGCGCCCGTGTCGATCTCGAGCTGCCCGCCAGGAACCACCTTGATGTCCAACCAGGGAAGCGTCTTCGGCGCGGGCCCACCCACCACGATGCCGTCGGAGTCGTATTGCGAGCCATGGCACGGACACAGGAAGCCCGTTTCAACGCGGTTGACGGTGCAGCCTAGATGCGTGCAGACCAACGAGATCGCGGCGACCTCTTTTTCGGTCTGACGGCGAAGCACCACTTTCATGTCGTCGAAGATCAATTCGTCGCCCACGTCGGGAAGATCCTCGACCGGCACGAGAAACTTGCGCGGGGTTCCGTAGGAGACCACCGGCATCATGTATTTGAACAGCGCGCCGGCGGCGCCCGCGGCCGCGAGGCCCATCAGGCCGAAGGCCGATCCTAAAGTGAGCAGCTCGCGCCGACTCTTTCCGTCTTTTTTCTCTTCCGACATGCTTACTTTCCTCCGTCAGCGGCGCGGCTCGCGCGCCTTTCGTCTTCGCGGAAAATCACGTATTTCGCTTCTTCGGGATCATCGAACTGGCCGTCTTTCACCGCCCAACGGAACAGGACGAAAAAGATTCCGCCGAGCAACGTGGTCGTGACCAATAGGATGATGGTTAGAATCAGCATGACGCGCCTTTAAGCGAAACAATCCTCGAACTCGTTAACCGTCATTTCGCAGGCGCCCGTCGGGCACTTCTGCGCGCACATTCCGCAACGGATGCACTTCAACGGATCGAACAACATGACCGATCCTTCCGCTTCCGCGACCTCCATGCTACCGAATTCCATTTCGGCCAAAACCTTCAAATCCTCGCCGCCGTCCACGCGGTCGATCGTCTTCATCGACAAGCAAAAGGACGGACAGACATCGACGCACCCGCCGCACAAGATGCAGATGTCGCCTTCGAACGTCGGATGGATGTGACATTCAAGACAACGGGCGGACTGCTCTTTGGCTTCCTTGTCGAGATACTCGACCGTGGTGTTGAACTCCGGATCTTCCGCGGGGTTGACCGGAAGTTCCTCGCGCTCCGCGCGCTCTTCATCCACGTAAACCGAACCGCGGCCGTAATCCGGCAACTCGGTGAAGGTCAGCTTGCGCTTCAACGTGAGCGGCTTCGCGTCGTTCAAATAGGCGTGAATGCCCTGGGCCGCTTTGCTGCCCGACGCGACCGCGTCGATGAACAATTTCGGGCCATGCGCGATGTCGCCGCCGACGAACACGTTCGGCTTGCTGGTTCGCAGCGTTTCCTCGTCCGCGACCTTCACCCAGCCTTGCGGCGTCATTTCCACGCCCGCGTTTTCAAGAAACGCCAAATCGGAACCTTGCCCCACCGCGAAAAAGACGGAGTCGCCTTCGATCAGGCGCGTTTCCTCTTCCATTTTCGGGGAGAATTTTCCTTCCTCGTCGAACACGCGGATGACCTTGCTGACGATCAGCCCTTTGATCTTTCCGTCTTCAACGACGATTTCGCGCGGACCCCATCCATCGTTGATGACCACGCCTTCGCGGCGACCGCCCTCGCGTTCATCGACGGAGCCGGTCATTTCGTTGAGATG
>JARFRL010000202.1 GCA_029287275.1 Pontiella desulfatans | reverse complement strand
GTCAGCCGCGAGAGTCACCGCGAAAGAGTCGGAGCGCTTTTTTCATCATTTGGTGGCGATATGTTGAAAAAGGAGTTCTGAATCATCTCTGATTTTCCACTTATGTTCCGTTCTCTTTTTCCACGCTAACACTTGCGTCTTCGCGCCGTTCCCTTAACGGACCGTGATAGGCTTTTCAGCATTTTTTCCCTTGTTTTGCCCGGATTTCGTCACAAAAGTATTCCTTACCACAGGGGCGTCAGAACCAACGTAGGCAGACAAAACCCTTTTGAGCACTATCTCTATTCATTACCTAATTGTTAACATTTGTCGATTTGTATTAGTACTTTTTACTAGCCGCTCGCCGCGGGGTCAGAACGTTTTTTCATCGTTTGTGGGCGGGATGTTGAAAAAAGCATCCTGAAGCAACTCCAGTTTGACTGCTCCTTTGATGACCTTTGAACTCGGTAAAAATGGGCCGCGATAACCGCGGCGTTTACGCTGGTATTCCTCGTATTGGCCGAGAAAGGCGTCAAAACGCCGAAACAGGGAGTGCCAAAGCGGCCAGATGTACCGAGGTGGTCATGCCTGGATACCACGAGTTCCAATGCTTTTTGCGACACGTTCTTTGCGGAGACGCGGAAAGTCGTCCATGCTCACGACGCGGCGATGGCTGAAGACGGTTTATGCCCGCGTCCGAATAAATCAGATTGACTCCGCATGAACAATAGGCGCACATTTTTCGCGTGAGAATCGATTGGAATCCGGAGAAAACGAGCCGTTGAAAACGGCGCGGAACATTTCGTTCGAACAGATTCTCTTCCGTCTGGTTCCATTCGTCATTGGCGATGGCGGAATCTTTCTGAAGACCATTCTTCCCAGCCGGAAGGCTACCCGGGAATATATTGAATCGGTGAGGCAATGAACATGAAGCTGGATAAAGAAGAAAAAAGCGATGGAGAAAGGCATGCCCTATCAAACGCTGATCTTTTCCATGATTCATCAGTATGTGGAAGGCGATCTGGTTGAGAAAACAGCAAGCGGAAATACACTATGAACAAAAAAGAACGCGCGGATTATGTGGGGCATAGATTAGAGGAACTCTACCCGGAGATTCCGATTCCGTTGGATCACACCGATGCCTTTACCCTGTTGATCGCCGTGTTGCTCTCCGCGCAGTGCACGGACAAACGCGTCAATCTGGTCACGCCCGCCCTCTTCGCGCTGGCCGATAATCCACATGACATGATGAAGCTTTCGGTTGAGGAAATTCTGGATTGCGTCAAAACCTGCGGGCTCGCGAACAGCAAAGCGAAGAACATCAAGAAACTCGCGGAAATCGTGGTGAATGAATACGGCGGAGACGTGCCGGCCGATTTTGAAAAGCTCGAACGGCTTCCGGGCGTCGGACACAAAACCGCGAGCGTGGTGATGATCCACGCCTTCAAGATCCCCGCGTTCCCGGTGGACACGCATATCCACCGGCTCGCGCAGCGCTGGGGATTGACCAAGGGCAAAAACGTGGTTCAAACGGAAGAGGACTTGAAGAAACTCTATCCGGAAGAACAGTGGGAGGATCTGCACCTGCAGTTCATCACCTACGGCCGCGAATATTGCACCGCCCGCGGCTGCGACGGCACCGTCTGCGAGATTTGCCGAACCACCCACCCCAAACGTAAAAAACCCTTCGTCGCGAACAAGGCGTGACGGCGCGACCGAATAGCGAGCGCCCTTCGGGAAGCTCGCCCCACATGCGGATGACCCTTTCCACGCGAGCTCTTCTCTCCCCGTGGATTGACCCGCAAAAGATGTGGCACGGGCTTCGCCAACGGCGAGCCCGTCTCGCGAGATCTGTCGGAATGACCCCGTTCGCCGGAATCAGCGAGCGCCCTTCGGGAAGCTCGCTCCACACCCCGCGGCCCATCTCGAGCCCGGTGTGGAACGGGCTTCCCCGCGAACGCGGGGCGCCCGTTAAGCGCGCCGCACACTTGAACGCTATTGATCCTTCCATCCCGCGCCGGTTTCAGAAAAAAATCGTTTCTTGACTCCCATCAAGGAACGCGTTCGGTTTTTGGGGCAAGCTACGCTCAACAATTTAAACAAGGAGCCATTCATGAAACGTAAAATCATCGAGATCGACGAAGCCCTCTGCAACGGATGCGGCGACTGCATCGTGGGCTGCGCGGAAGGCGCGCTACAGCTGGTGGACGGAAAAGCCAAAATGGTGAAAGAGGATTTCTGCGACGGGTTCGGCGACTGCGTCGGAACCTGCCCTACCGGAGCCCTCCAGATCGTGGAGCGCGAAGCCGCCGCCTTTGACGAGGAAGCCACCATCGAGCACGTCCGCTCCACGCAAGGCGAGGAAGCCGTTCAGCGCATGCTCGACGCGGCCGTTCAGCACGAAGCAAAGGAGAAAGCCGCGGCCGCGCCGAAACCCGCGGGAGGCGGCTGCCCCGGCATGCAGATTCGAACGGGTCAAAAGTCGGAACGTCCAAAGGCGAAGGTCTCGACCTCCGAGGTTTCCGAACAAGTAATCAAATCCGACCTCGATCAGTGGCCGATCCAGCTTCACCTCGTGCCGCCGACCGCGCCCTTCTTCGAAGGCAAGGAACTGGTCGTGCTGAGCACCTGCTCGCCGGTCGCCTCGCCCGACGTGCATTGGCGCTACGTCCGCGGCCGCTCGCTCGTCGTCGCGTGCCCCAAGCTCGACAAGACCGAAGGCTACGTCGAGAAGCTCTCGTCGATCATGGCCCAGAACAACATTCCGAAGGTCATCGTCGTGCGCATGGAGGTTCCCTGCTGCGGCGGGCTTTCGATGATTACCCAACAGGCCCACGCCATGAGCGGCCGTTCGGACCTGGTGGTCGAGGAAGTGACGATCGGACTCGACGGCGAGCTCCGCGGAACGAAGCAACTGTAAATAGTCGAAAGGCGAAAAGTCCAAGGTCGAAAGTCAGGGACCTTTGACATTGGACCTTACGACCTTAGACCGACGACAAAGGAGTCCCCCATGAGCGACTACAAAGGCGAAGTTTTAGACCTTAAAAATCAAATCACCTACGCCGACGGCGCGGTGATCAGCAAAATTCTACTTCAAAAAGAGACGGGAAACATCACCCTGTTCTCTTTCGATAAAGGGCAGGGTTTGAGCGAGCACACCTCGCCGTTCGACGCGGTGGTTCAGGTGGTGGAGGGCGAAGGCGCGTTCATCATCGCCGGCGAGCTGAAAACGGCGAAGGCGGGCGAAATGATCATCATGCCCGCGAACATCCCGCACGACGTGCAGGCCGCGGACCAGCCGTTCAAGATGCTGCTGACGATGATCCGGTCGGAAAGCTAACAGCAGGTGGCGCGCGGCCGACAGCCTCCCGTCCAAGCTTGAAGCCGTCGGCTAATCCAGCCACTTCCACGGGTTGGAGAGGATTCTGATCTCCTTGCCTTTCCAATCGATGATCTCGTCCTCGCTCAGGCGCAGGATGAGCCGCGACAAACTTTCGGGCGTGGTGCCGATGGCCGCCGCGATATCCTTCTTGGAAAGCGGCGTGTGGATGAGCTCCTTCTCGCCGTACTGCGCGCGCAGAAACGTGAAGAAGCGGTGCTCCACGTCTTTCGTCGTGAGCTCCTGAATGCGCTCCGTGAGATAGCGCTGTTTGGCCATCAGCAGGGCGATGAAATCGTTCCGGAAACCCTCCTCGGCCAAGAGGCGGTGGATGCCCGCCTTCGGAAACACGAGCACGTCCGCGGGCGTGACGGCGCGGGCGGAGACGGGATAGCGCTCGCGTTCGAACAGCACCACCTCCGCGAACACGTCGCCGGGTTTGATCACCCGGATCACGACCTCGCGGCCGTCCTCGGTGTTTTTATGCAACTGGATGTTGCCGTCCACGAGCAGATACATTTCGGCGCCCTGTTCGCCCTCGTGAAAAAGGTAGTCGCGCTTTTTCACGTTTTTCAGGGTGCAAATTTCAGCCAGCTCGCGGCGGTGTTCCTCGTGGAGGCCCTTGAAGAACGCGGTGTTGTGGATCAAGGTTTCAAGATTCATGCGCGCACTCTGCCGCCCGCGGCAACCGCATGCAATTTCTAATTCAAATTCAAGCGGACTGACTGTAGGGTGCGTTGATTATCGGAGATTGAAATGTTCCCATTCGGAAAACGAGAAGACACCTGCGTGAGGATCCCGCTGGACGTGAAGGGCAAGCTCTTTTGCAGCCCCATGCCGTTCGGCCCCTACGATCCCGGCAACGCCCTGCTTAAGATTTACAAACAGAAAAGGATCAGCTTCGTCGTGATGCTCGTCACCGACGTGGAGCTCGCCAAGAAAGCGAAGAAAGACGTCATCAAGATCTACAAAGACAACGGCATCGAGCCGATCCGCTTCCCGATCGCGGACTACACCAGCCCCGAGCTGCACGAGTTTTCCAAGGTCGTCGACAAGGTCGCGGGGTATCTCCGCGCCGGCGCCAACATCGCGGTCCACTGCAACGCGGGCGTTGGACGCACCGGCGTCATGGCCTGTTGCATCGCCCGCGACATCATGAAGTTCGACGCGGCCGAATCGGTCGCGTTCGTGAAGAAACACATGCAGACCAAAATGACCGACGAGCAGATACGCCTGGCCGGTCGCTTCCAACCGCTCGCCGAACGCCTTAACCCCGCCATCGAGACCAACACATGAAACTGATCAACGACACCCTCGTGACCGAAATGATGGAGCGCGCCGCGTCGAGCGACCGCCTGCGGACCAATCACAACTTCCACGAAACCGCGGCCGCCACCGTGCAACGCTACTGCGTCGCCGCGACGAAGGACTCCTATTTCCGCCCGCACCGCCACCCAACCAACTGGGAGCTCGCGATCGTCTTCCGCGGCGCGTTCGAGGTGCTCGTGTTCGACGACCAAGGGAACGTCGAGGAGCGCCATCGGGTCGGACCCAACACCGCGACCGCGGGGTTCGAAATCGAGGCCAACCGCTGGCACGGCTGGCTCCCGCTGGAAGACCACGGCGTCTTCTTCGAGGTGAAGCAGGGGCCGTACGATCCCGCGACCGCGGCCGAGTTCGCGCCGTGGGCGCCGGAAGAAGGCGCGCCCGAAGCGGCCGCGTTCGTTCAAACACTCCGGGAGACGACGCGTCATGGATAACTTCTGGTTCGCCCTTGGACTCACCCTCTTCGCCGGCATGGCCACCGGCATCGGCAGCGCGCTCGCCTTCTTGGCGAAACGCACCAACTTCCGTTTCCTCTCCGTCGCGACCGGCTTCTCCGCCGGCGTCATGCTCTACGTCTCCTTCGTCGAGATCTTCATCAAAGGCGTCGACTCGCTCGTCGAATCCTACGGCGACCCCCTCGGCCACTGGATCAACGCCGCCTCGTTTTTCGGCGGCATGGCGCTGATCGGCATCATCGACGCGCTCATTCCGCACGCCGAAAACCCGCACGAGATCCACACCGAGTTCGAGACCGCGCCCCTGCACGACCCTTCCGCGCCCCTGCCCGACGCCGAAACGCTGAAGATGAAACAGATCGCGACGCCGGAGCACCCCGCGAAACACAACGCGAAGCTGATGCGCATGGGCATGTTCACCGCGCTCGCGATCGCCATTCACAACTTTCCCGAAGGCCTCGCGACGTTTCTGGCGGCGCTGGAGGATCCCAGCCTCGGCATCCCGATCGCCATCGCCATCGCGTTGCACAACATTCCCGAGGGCATCAGCGTCTCCGTGCCGATTTTCTACGCGACCGGCAACCGAAAAAAAGCCTTCATCTACTCCTTCCTCAGCGGCCTCGCGGAACCCGTCGGCGCGCTCATCGCCTATGTGCTGCTTCGCTTCTTCGTGGGGGGCGACGACGGCGCCATCCCCTCGCAATTCATGGGCGTTCTCTTCGGGGGCGTCGCGGGCATCATGGTCTACATCAGCCTCGACGAGCTGCTGCCCACCAGCCGCGCCTACGGCAAAGGGCACGACTCGCTCTTCGGCTTGGTCGCGGGCATGATCGTGATGGCGCTCAGCCTGTTGCTGATGCGCTGAGCATCTTCCTGATTGAATCCTCCCCGATTCATGCTATCTTCTGGCCGTGCGTCAGTACGGGGCGGTAGCTCATCTGGGAGAGCGTCGCGTTCGCAATGCGAAGGTAGAGGGTTCGAGTCCCTTCCGCTCCACCATTCTTCGCCAAGACTTCGGCTCGCCAGCCGAAGTCTTGGTCGTTTTAGGCCCATGGAAACCCTGCTCAACCGTTCAAATCGAACCGATTAGTCCAATCCGGTTTTTCTTTCCGCTTCGCGCCGGAAAAAGTATGTTTTCCGTTTCAAATGGAGAAATCGAATGTTTCCCGAAGTACGACTTAGACGCCTGCGCCAGAGCGCGGGAATCCGCAACATGCTGAACGCGCCGCTGCCCGGCCCGGAGAAATTCATGTGGCCGACCTTCGTGATCGATGGCGAAGGCAAGCGCGAGGAAATCGAATCCATGCCGGGACAGCATCGCCTCAGCGTCGACCAGCTGCTGATCGATCTCGAGCCGATCGTCGACTCCGGCGTCGCGAGCGTGCTGCTCTTCGGCCTCGCCGAGGATTCCAAAAAAGATTCCGCGGGAACCGAAGCCTACAACGAGAACGGAACCGTCCAGCGCGCTATCGCCGCGGTCAAAAAGGAGTTCCCCGATCTCGTCGTCGCGGCCGACGCCTGCGTCTGCGCCTACACCGACCACGGGCATTGCGGCCCGCTCACCGATTCGGGCGACGTCGACAACGACGCGGCCATCGCGAACCTCGCGAAAATCTGCGTGTCGCACGCCGCCGCGGGCGCGGACATCGTCGCGCCAAGCGCCATGATGGACGGGCAAATCCTCGCGATCCGCGAAGGGCTCGACGAAGCCGGCCTGACCAACGCGATTCTCATGAGCTATTCCACCAAGTTCGCCTCGGCCATGTACGGCCCGTTCCGCGACGCGGAGAAATCGAAACCCGGCCAAGGCGACCGCAAGGGGTATCAGGCCTCCCACGCCGACCTGCGGACCGCGTTGCGCGAGTCGGAGTTCGACGAAGCCGAAGGCGCGGATATGCTCATGATCAAGCCCTCGCTCTTCTATTTGGACATCCTCGCGGAAATGCGGGCGAACACCGACCTGCCGATCGCGGCCTACAACGTCAGCGGCGAATATTCCATGCTCCACGCCACCGCCCAACGCGGCTGGGGCGACCTCAAGGCCATGGTTCAAGAATCGACCATGGCGCTCTCCCGCGCCGG
>JARFRL010000184.1 GCA_029287275.1 Pontiella desulfatans | reverse complement strand
TCAACGATCCATCGATCTTGTTGGTCCCCCAACGCCTGACGCGCGCGCCGCTTCGGTCTTCGGTGAAATACCCCCTGAATTTGATTTTAACGACGTCGCCCGGATAACCATGGCCCACGATCATGATCTCGCTGTTCAGCGGAATCGCGTCGTGAAGCGGATAGTACCCCGGAAAGGGCTTGTCGAAACGAACGAGCGCCAAATCGGCCGTTGGATTGTCGTTCGGATCCTCCGCCCGCGCGTGCTTCACGAATTCTTGCTGCGTGTAAACCTCGCCGTTCACGCTGATCGTCGCGGAGCTCACGGCGACGTGGCCCGCGGTGAGAATCCAGTAATGATCCACCGCGACCGACGACGCGCCATTGTATTCATGCGCGTGATCCCAGTTAAAGGAATAGCCGGAATTAGTCGGTGAAAGCTCGCCCGTCGACAAATCATTCAATGCGATCGGGAACGCCCGCGGCGCGATCAACATCAATAGGAGTATGCCTGCTCTTCTCATCAACTTGAAATAGGTTGACCACATGAACCGTGAAACATCCAAAACAAATAGCGCTTTATACTAGCACGAATCCATCCAACCCGCGGAATTTTGATGCGTGGGGCGGAAAATCGCGTTAGATTCCGCCGCCTATGGAAAAAGATCGTATATACACCGAATCAATGGCGAAGATCGCGGATTTCCGTTTCGACGCCGACGTCGCCGACGTTTTCACCGATATGATCGAGCGCTCGGTGCCGGGCTACCGCTCCATCATCACCATGATCGAAACGCTCACCGAGCACTACGCCCAGCCCGGCAGCAAGCTCTACGACCTCGGTTGCTCGCTCGGCGCGGCGACGCGGTCGATGGCCCGCGGGATCAAGGCCGAGGGCTGTCAAATCATCGCGGTCGACAACTCCGCCGCGATGATCGCGCGGTGCGAGGAAACGATCGGCGAGTTTCACACCTGTGAAGGTGTGAAATTCATCGAAAGCGACCTTCGCGCCGTGGAGATCGAGGACGCCTCGGTCGTCACGCTCAATTTCACGCTGCAGTTCATCCCGCCCGCGGACCGCGCCGCGCTGCTGGAGAAAATCTCCGCGGGCATGCGGCCGGGCGGCGTGCTGATCCTTTCCGAGAAAGTGGTTTTCGAGGACGCGCATCTCGACGGCCTGCTCGCGGACATCCACCACGACTTCAAACGGGCGCACGGCTATTCCGATCTCGAGATCAGCCAAAAACGCTCCGCGCTCGAAAACGTGCTCATTCCCGAAACCATTCCGGCGCACCGCGACCGCCTGCTCGCGGCCGGCTTCACTTCCGTCGACGTCTGGTTCCAGTGCTTCAACTTCATGTCCATGCTCGCGGTGAAGTGAGCCTTTCACCACGAAGGGTGGAAGAACACGAAGTTCGCCGCGAAAAACATGATCCTCTTTCTTCGTGCTCTTCCCATCTTCGTGGTTAACTAACGGTCGTATGATAATAGACTATTCAGAACTCTACGAACGGCTGCGCGGAACCGAATTGGAAGCGTGGATCGAGCCGTTGCCCGAGCTGGTCGCGCATGGCCTGCGCCCGGAGCGCCACGGCCTGTTGCATCAATGGGAGGCGGGCCTCGCCGAACTGCCCTCTATTGAAAACAACGCGGTGGATTTGAAAACCGCGGTGGCCGCCACGGGCGAATCCTTCCCGGGACTCGAAGAAACACTCCAAACCTTTCATCCGTGGCGCAAGGGGCCGTACGACATCCACGGAATCCATATCGACACCGAATGGCGATCCGACTGGAAATGGGACCGCGTTCGACCGCATCTTCAATCGCTGAACGACCGCGTTGTTCTCGACGTGGGCTGCGGCAACGGCTACCACTGCTGGCGCATGGCCGGCGAAGGCGCGAAGCTCGTCGTCGGCGTCGACCCCTCCGCGCTGTTCGTCTGCCAGTTTTTCGCGATGAAGAACTTCCTGCGCGACCCGCGGGCCTGGGTGCTGCCGCTCGGCATCGAGGACGTCCCCGCGGCGCCCGACGCGTTCGACACCATCTTTTCCATGGGCGTGCTGTATCACCGCAAATCGCCGATCGAGCACATCGAGCATCTCAAATCATATTTGAAACCCGGCGGCGAGCTCGTGATCGAGACGCTGGTCGCGGACGGACCGGAGGGCTATTCGCTGATCCCGCGCGGCCGCTACGCGAAAATGCGCAACGTCTGGTTCATTCCCTCCGTCGCGACGCTCGAGCTCTGGATGAAGCGCTGCGGGCTGAAAAGCATTCGGACGGTCGATGTTTCCACCACCTCCATCGAGGAGCAGCGCTCCACCGACTGGATGACCTTCGAGTCGCTGCCCGACTATCTGGACCCCGCGGACCGCGCCAAAACCGTCGAAGGCCACCCCGCGCCCAAACGGGCGGTTGTTATCGCCTCGAAGTAGTGATACAAATCACCGCATGAACCTCTCTAAATTTGGCGAAAAGTTCACGCGTGGCGCGGGCATCACGAAGTTGATGGACGACCTCGGGTCCGCGATGGCGGGCGGCGACATGCTGATGCTCGGCGGTGGCAACCCCGCGCATATTCCGGACGTGCAGGACCGGTTCCGGCGGCGCATGGAGGCGATTCTGGCGGAGCCCCGCGGCTTCGAAACCATGATCGGGAACTACGACGGCTCGCGCGGCAACGAGGCTTTCATGGACGCGCTGGCGGAGATGCTGCGCGAAACCTTCGGCTGGGACGTCACCGCCAAAAACATCGCGCTGACCAACGGCAGCCAAAACGCGTTCTTCTGCCTGTTCAACCTGTTCGCGGGCGAGATGCCCGACGGATCGAAAAAGAAAATCCTCTTTCCCCTCACGCCGGAATACATCGGCTACGCGGACGCGGGCCTGACGGACGACTTCTTCGCGGCGCGGCGCCCCAGCATCGAAATGCTCGACGGGCGGCTGTTCAAATACCACGTGAATTTCGACGAGCTGGAGGTCGGCGACGACATCGGCGCGATCTGCGTGTCGCGACCCACCAATCCGACCGGCAACGTGCTGACCGACGCGGAGATGCTGCATCTCGACGCGATCGCCCAGGACAAGGGTATTCCGTTCATCATCGACAACGCGTACGGCACGCCCTTCCCCGACATCATCTACACCGAGGCGCGGCCCCTTTGGAACGAGAACACCGTGGTCTGCATGAGCCTATCAAAGTTCGGCCTGCCCAACCTGCGCACCGGCATCGTGATCGCGAGCGAGGAAATCGCGGCCGCGATCGGCGACATCAACGGCGTGATGAACCTGGCGCCGGGCGGCGCGGGCTCGCGCTTGGCGATCGATATGGTGAAGTCCGGCGAGATCATCGAAATCAGCCAGAACATCATCCAACCCTTCTATCACCGCAAAGCGTTACGCGCGCTCGAGCAATTCGACGCGGCGCTGGGCGACGTGCCGTGCAAGATTCACAAACCCGAAGGCGCGTTGTTCCTCTGGCTTTGGTTCCAAGAGCTGCCCTGCACCAGCAAAGAGCTGTACGAACGGCTCAAAGCGCGGAACACGCTCGTGGTGCCGGGCGACTATTTCTTCCCAGGCCTGGAGAACGAATATTGGCAACATAAGTTCGAGTGCGTCCGCGTCACGTACGCCCAGGACGACGACGCCGTCGCGGAGGGCGTGAAGGTCATCGCCGACGAAGTTCGAAGGCTTTACGGGTGACAGACGTATTGACCGTGGGCTAAGCTCGGGCAACTTTTCAACGTTTGGATATTCCATGAAAACCGTACTCTTTTTATCGCTCGCGGCGGCCGTCTCGGTGGCGCTCGCGGAAGACGTCGTTCTCAAAGGCGGCGCCAAAATTCAGGCCCCCGTCATCAAAGACGCGAACGACGTCATGGTGCTGGACCTCGGATTCGATGTGTTGCGGATTCCCCGCGACGAGATTCTCGCGACCTACAAGGACGAGCCGGTCGAGGGAACCATTCCAACCGACACCAACAGCCTTTACGCCGTGATGGTTCCCGAGCGGATCACCACCGCCGAGGCCGCGAAACTCTACGCGCCCTCCGTCGTGCTCGTCAAAACCGCGGGCGGTTTGGGCTCCGGCTTCTTCGTCAACAAGCAGGGCTATCTGATCACCAACTTCCACGTGATCGCGGGCGAGAAGAAAATCTCCGTCACCCAGTTTCTACAAGAAGCCAAAGTGCTGCGCCGCGTCGTCCACAAAGACGTCGAGATCGTCGCGACCGCGCCGTTTCACGACATCGCCATCCTACGGGTCATGAACGCCGAAACGGAAATCACGCCGGTCGTGTTCGCGCCGGAAGAGGACCTGGGCATCGGCGAGCCGATCTTCGCGATCGGCAATCCGCTCGGCCTCGAGCGCACCGTGACCGAAGGCGTGCTGAGCCAGACCCACCGCAACTTCGGCGGCATTCTATACCTTCAGGTCGACGCACCCGTGAACCCCGGCAACTCCGGCGGTCCGCTCTTCAACGCGCGCGGCCAGGTGATCGGCGTCATCAACATGGGCCATCCTTCGTTCGAAGGCCTCAATTTCGCGATCCCCGCCCGCCATCCCAAATACATCCTCGACCACATCGACGCGTTCGCGTACGACGCGACCAATCCCGAGTCGGGCTTCGTCTATCCCGACGCGCCGCGTCGGCCTGGAAAGTTTTCATCCGAACAGAAAGAAGAGTCCCATGTCGCGCTACCTTAAAACCATCGTTCTCGTCCTGCTTGTCGCCCTCGCGCCGGCCACGTTCGCGCTTCAACGCGCCGAGTTGCTTCCTCCGAACGGCCAGACCTATTTCCGCGTTTCCAACACCGTCGAGTTCTGGGCCAAGCTGAAGAAGTCCTCGATCGGGCGGCTTTGGATGGACCAACAGTTCCAGGATTTTCTGGGCAACCCGGATCAAGAGACCTGGCAGGAAGTTTTCTTTCAGGGCGAAACCGACGCCGAGGACAAGGTCGTCATGGAGCAGCTCAAGACGCTCACAGGCGAAGTCGTGCTCGCGTTCGACATGAAAACGGACGGCATCTACATCATCGCGACCATGACCGCGGAGGATTTCGAACGCGGCCTCGAGCTCGACGAACAACTCCGCGACGTGAGCGAGGACCCCTTCGAGGTCGTGAAGAGCTCCTTTCAAGACGTGGAGATCGTTCAGCACATCGAAAACCCCGGTACGCCGGACGAGCTCTCCTCCTGGCAGGCGCACATTGGAAACACCTTTATTTTCGGGTATTCCGAGGAATGGATCGAGCAAAGCATCGTCCGGCTTAAGAAGGAAGAGGTTCAGGAACCCGCGGACGCGCCGGTTCTCGACATCAACCTGCCGCTCGGCGCGCTCATTCAGGAAACCATTGAAGAGAACGCCAACGCCGCGAGCGAGAAGCTGATCTACGAGGCCCTTGGCCTGCTGGACGTCGACGTCTTCACCTCTCGGATCGAGCTGCTCGACGACCGCATGCTGATCAACAACACCCTCGCGATCTCCGATCTCGAGCGCGGCGTTTTCTCGCTCATCGACACCGA
>JARFRL010000166.1 GCA_029287275.1 Pontiella desulfatans | reverse complement strand
CGGATCAGCCCGATCCTGCCGACCGACACCGTTTACACCATCACCGCGCAGGACGTGATTCTGATCGGCAAGCTGCTCACCACCGGTGAACTTCCGAAAACGAAGATCATCGCGCTGGGCGGACCGGCCGTTAAGAAAGAGGCCCGCAAGTATTACAAGGTGGGAATCGGCGCTTCGCTCGAACCACTTTTGAGCGAGGCGATCGAAGGCGAAGAGGTTCGCGTCGTGAACGGCAACATCCTCTGGGGCGGAAAAGTTCCGACCAACACCTGCGCCCCGTTCTACGGCTCCGAGTTGTTCGTGCTGGAAGAGGACCGCTCGCGGCATCTTCTGGGTTGGACGATGCCGGGGCTGTTCCAATACAGCTCGCACCGCGTCAATCTTTCATCCGTCATGGGTTTCGCCCACGATTGGAAACTCGGCACCAGCATGCACGGCAGCCACCGCGCCATGGTGGTGACCGGTTGGATGGACAAGTATCAGCCCCTCAACATCATGACCGACTTCATCATCCGCGCCGCGCTCGCCCACGACACGGACGAGATGGTGCAACTCGGTATTCTTGAAACCGCTCCCGAGGATTTCGCGCTCGCTTCGTTCGTCGACCCGCACAAGACCGACGTCTGCGGCATCATCAAACGCGGTCTTGAGGAAATCGAGGAGGAAGGAATTTAATGAAAGCCCTATTCGACTTCATGGATAAAAAAATCGGCCCGCTTTTTGAAAAAGGCGGGAAATTCGAGCGGCTCTATCCGCTCTGGGAGGCGGGCGACACGTTCAATCGCACCCCGGGCGACGTCACGCCGAGCGCGCCGCACGTTCGCGACTCCATCGACCAGAAGCGCCTGATGATCTTCGTGGTCTACGCGCTGCTTCCCTGCATTCTGTTCGGCATCTGGAACGCGGGCAACCAGTTCAACATCGCCAACGGCGTCGAGGACGCGACCTTGATGACGGATTTGATCCGCGGCGCGGCCATGGTGGTTCCGATCATCTTCGTCTCGTATCTGGTCGGCGGTCTTTGGGAGGTGCTCTTCGCGATCACCCGCCGCCACGAGATCAACGAGGGCTTCCTCGTCACCGGCATGTTGTTTCCGCTGGTGCTTCCGCCCACCCTGCCCCTGTGGCAGGTCGCGATCGGCATCTCGTTCGGCATCGTGATCGGCAAGGAGATCTTTGGCGGCGTGGGATACAACATTCTCAACCCGGCGCTCACGGCCCGCGCCTTCCTGTTCTTCGCCTACCCGGCGCAGATCTCGGGCGACAAGGTTTGGGTCGGAACGGCTCATACCGCGTTCGACAACAACCCGCTCTTCGGAACCGTCGCTGAAAACATCGACGGCGTCACCATGGCCACTCCGCTGGCCATCGCGGCCGCGGTCGAGAAAGGCGGCGACGCCATCGCGGCGATCGGCGACGCGGGCTACACGTTGCTGAACATGACGGTCGGCAACATACCCGGTTGCATCGGGTCCACCTCGGCGATCGCGATTCTGCTTGGCATGGGCTTCCTGATCCTGACGGGCATCGGCTCCTGGCGAATCATGGTTTCCGGCATCGTCGGCTGTATCGCGATGGGCGCGCTTTTCAACGTGCTGCCGCTCGACAACCCGTTCGCGGCCCTGCCCTTCGTTTATCATCTGGTGATGGGCGGCTTCCTGTTCGGCATCGTCTTCATGGCGACCGATCCGGTCTCGGCCTCCGCGACGAATCTGGGCAAGCTCATCTACGGTTTCCTGATCGGCGCGCTGACCGTGCTGATCCGCGTCGCGAACCCGGCCTATCCGGAAGGCGCGATGTTGGCGATCTTGTTCATGAACGTCATGGCGCCGCTGGTCGACCACTTCGTCGTTCAGGGGCACATCAAGAAAAGAACCGCTTACGCGAGGGCCTTGAACAATGCGTGAAGATACTAGAACCATAACTTTCGCGGCGATCGTCTGCGTGGTCGTCAGCCTGTTGCTCTCGGTCACCGCGGCGGTCCTCAAGCCCGCGCAGCGGGCGAACGAGGCGTTCGACGTGAAGCGCAACATCGTCAAGGCCTTCGGCGTGGACATCAGCGCGATGGCGCGGCCGGAGATCGAGGCGACGTTCGAAAAGCACGTCTTCGAGGACAAGGCCGGCGATCTGCCGATCTTCACCTGGACCGACGAGGACGCGGACGCCCCGTCGAAGTACGCGTTTCCGGTTTCGGGCAAGGGACTTTGGAGCATGCTTTACGGCTACCTGTCACTCGAAAGCGATCTCGAAACCATCGCGGGCATCAGTTTCTACAAACACGGCGAAACGCCGGGGCTGGGCGCTGAAATCGAAAAGCCCTGGTTCCTGTCGCAGTTCGCGGGCAAGAAGCTTTACGCCGACGGCGCCGCGACCGACTTCCTGGTCGTTAAACCCGGCTCGACGCTCACCGAAACCTCGGTGGACGGCATCTCCGGCGCGACGCTCACCGGCAAGGGCGTGCAGGCGTTGATCCAAAAAGACGCCCTCGCTTACGCCGACTACTTCAAATCAATCAAAGGGGGGAACTAACCATGGCTTCCGCCGCTAAAAAACTATTGATGGATCCGTTCTCGGACAACAACCCGATCACCATTCAGGTGCTCGGCATCTGCTCCGCGCTGGCCGTGACCGTGAAAGTGGAAACCGCGATCGTGATGACGCTCGCGCTGACCGCGGTGGTCACGCTCTCGAACTTCGTGATCTCGCTGCTGCGCAACGTGATTCCGAGCGGCATCCGCATGATCGTCGAAATGGCGGTCATCGCCTCGCTCGTGATCATCGCCGACCAGCTGCTTCGGGCGTACCTGTTCGACATTAGCAAACAGCTGTCGGTGTTCGTGGGCTTGATCATCACGAACTGCATCGTGATGGGCCGCGCCGAGGCCTTCGCCCTGCAGAACCCGCCGAAGGAATCGCTCCTCGACGGGCTTGGCAACGGACTGGGCTACGGCATCGTGCTGGTCGCGGTCGCGTCGATCCGCGAGATTCTCGGCTTCGGAACCTGGCTCAACTTCCAGCTGCCCGTTGGAGAAAACTTCATGGGCAATGGTCTCGTGCTGCTCGCCCCGGGCGCGTTCATCATTCTCGGCCTGCTGATCTGGGGTCAGCGCACCATCAGCAAGTACGTGGAGGACTAACCGATGGAATATCTAAACCTCGCCATCAAGGCGATCTTCGTTGAAAACATCCTGCTGGCCTACTTCCTGGGCATGTGCTCCTTCCTAGCGTGCTCGAAGAAAGTCGATACCGCCATTGGACTCGGCTTCGCGGTGATCTTCGTTTTGACGATCACGCTGCCCGCGAACTGGGCGATTCACCACTTCCTGCTCCAAAAAGGCGCGTTGGCGTGGTTGAACCCGAGCTTCGCGGATCTCGATCTGAGCTTCCTGAACTTCATCTGTTTCATCGCGTCGATCGCGTCGATGGTGCAGCTGGTCGAGATGATCCTCGATAAGTTCTTCCCGAAGCTCTATCACGCGCTCGGCATCTTCCTGCCGCTGATCACCGTGAACTGCGCCATTCTCGGCGGCTCGCTCTTCATGGTGGAACGCGAATACAACGCCGCGCAATCGACGGTCTTCGGACTCGCCTCGGGCGTCGGCTGGCTGTTGGCCATCGCGTCCATGGCCGCGATCCGCAAGAAGCTGCGTTACTCGCATCTGCCGGACGGCCTCAAGGGACTGGGCATCACGATGATCATGACCGGCCTGATGGCCATGGCCTTCATGTGCTTCTCGGGCATCAACCTTTAATTGGAACCGGCAATCATGGATAATGTAACCTATATCGTATCAAGCGTCGTTGTCTTCAGCTTCGTGATCATGTTGATGGTCATCCTGCTGATGGTCGCGGCCAAGAAGCTGGTCCCGCAAGGACTGGCCAAACTGAGCATCAACGAGGGCAGCCGCGAGTTGGAAGTCAAGCCGGGCGCGTCGTTGTTGACCGCTCTCTCGACCTCGAAGATCTTCCTGCCCTCCGCGTGCGGTGGCGGCGGAACCTGCGCCATGTGCAAATGCAAGGTGCTCGAGGGCGGCGGCGAGCTGCTTCCAACCGAAGCCGGACAGGTCTCCAAGGCCGAGGCCAAGGAAGGCGTTCGTCTCGCCTGCCAGCTGAAGGTCAAGGAAGACATGGTGCTGGACATCGAGCCGGAAATTCTCGACATCAAAAAGTACGAGTGCACCGTTCGCTCCAACGACAACGTCGCGACCTTCATCAAAGAGCTCGTGGTTGAACTGCCGGAAGGCGAAAAACTCGACTTCCGCGCCGGCGGCTACATCCAGATCGACGTGCCCGCGTACAAAGGACTTTCCTACAAGGACTTCGACGTCCAAGAGGAGTACCGCGGCGATTGGGATAAATTCGACCAGTGGCAATACGTCGCCAACAACGACGAAGATTGCTTCCGCGCCTATTCGATGGCCAGCTTCCCGCTCGAGGACGACATCATCATGTTGAACATCCGCATCGCGTCGCCACCTCCCGGCACCAGCTACCCGCCCGGCGTCTGCTCCAGTTACACCTTCAACCTGAAGCCGGGAGATAAAGTCACTATTTCGGGGCCCTACGGTGAATTCTTCGCGCAGGAAACCGACCGCGAAATGTGCTTCATCGGCGGCGGCGCGGGCATGGCGCCCATGCGCTCGCACATCTACGACCAGCTCAAACGAATCGGCACCGACCGCAAGATTACCTTCTGGTACGGCGGCCGCTCCAAGCGCGAACTGTTCTACATGGAGGAGTTAGAGGAGCTCGAGAGACAGTTCCCGAACTTCAAGATGTACGTCGCGCTCAGCGATCCGTTGCCCGAAGATAATTGGGAAGGCCTGACCGGCTTCATTCATCAGGTTTGTCTGGAAGAATATCTGAACAAACACGAAGACCCGACCGAGATTGAATACTATCTCTGCGGACCGCCCATCATGCTCAAGTGCGTGAACGACATGGCCTACGAACTCGGGGTTGAAGAAGACATGATTCGCGCCGACGACTTCGGCATCTAGTCCGACTCGACACTCGGAATTGAAAGCCCGGCTCGCGACGGGCTTTTTTCGTTTCATACTTTGACCCGCCCGTTCCCTCCATCTAAACTCTTTTGAATTCAACAACATGAGCGGAGGCGAGTCGTGTCGGATCAAGAGAAACGCAAAAAGGGCTACAAGAAAAACGGCAAACTGGAAAACGATTTCTATGAGGCGGAGCTGGCGCGGCTTCAAGTGGAACTGGTTAAGCTGCAGGAATGGGTCAAACACAAGGGACTCAAAGTCGTCGTCCTGTTCGAGGGCCGCGACGCGGCCGGGAAAGGCGGCGTCATCAAACGAATCACCGAAAGCCTGAATCCCCGCGTCGCCCGCGTGGTGGCGCTCGGAAAACCGACCGAACGCGAGGAGACGCAGTGGTATTTCCAACGTTACGTTCCCGAACTACCCGCCGCGGGCGAGATCGCGCTGTTCGACCGCTCGTGGTACAACTGCTGCGGAGTCGACCGCGTGATGGGCTTCGTTACCGAGGATCAAGTCGAGGAGTTTTTCAAGTCGTGCCCGCAATTCGAGCGCATGATCATCCGATCGGGAATCATTCTCGTCAAATACTGGTTCTCCGTCAGCGACGAGGAGCAGGAAAAACGCTTTCAAGCGCGCATCGACAATCCGACCAAGCGTTGGAAGCTGAGTCCAATGGATCTCAAATCGCGCGAGAACTGGGCGGAGTATTCCAAGGCCAAGGATGCGATGTTCGAGCACACCGACATCGAGAAAGCGCCGTGGTGGGTCGTCGAGGCCGACGACAAAAAGAAAGCGCGCCTCAACTGCATCTCGCATCTACTGAGCCTGGTCCCCTACGAGGATCTCACGCCGAAGTCGATCGAGCTCCCGCCGCGTTCCGACGACGGGTCCTACCAACGTCCGCCCCACGAAGAACAGAACTTCGTGCCGCATATCTACTAGGGGTCGCAGGTCTAAAGGTCGCAGGTCTAAAAGTCCAAGGTCGAAGGTCCCCGATGACGTTCGACCTTCGACTTTAGACCGGCTTGTTACGCGAGCCGGTCGTCCGCGATGTGCCAATC
>JARFRL010000027.1 GCA_029287275.1 Pontiella desulfatans | reverse complement strand
AGTCTTTTGGGGGGGAATGGATTTCCGCGGGCGGATCGTGACAAATCCGTTCGCTTGAATGATGCTAGCGCCCTTTATGAAATTATTGCGAAACAGCTATTTCACCTTCCGACACGGGCAGAGCCGCGCGAACGTCGAGGGGATCATCATCAGCGATCCGGCGGTGGGGACGGTGGACTACGGGTTGACGGAGGAGGGGCGCCGACAAGTCCGCGAGAGCGTGGCGGCCGCGCCGGACTTCGACGCCGACACTCTGATCTTTTCTTCCGACTTCCGGCGAGCGCGGGAGACGGCGGAGATCGTCCGCGCGGCGCTCGGCGCGGCGCCGGTCGTGTTCGACGAGCGGTTGCGCGAACGGTTTTTCGGCGAGTGGGAGGGGAAGTCGCACGTGAATTATTCGAAGGCCTGGGACCAGGACGCGTTCGACGCGGACCGGGAATACAACGGCGCGGAAAGCTCCGCGGCGGTCCGGGCGCGGATGTGGTCGGTGGTTGAATCGTTGGAGTCCGCGTTCTCCGGCCGAACGATCCTGCTGGTTTCGCATGGCGACCCGTTGATGTTGCTGGAGACGGCTTTCGCGGACTTGGATCCGCGCGCGCACCGCTCGTTGCCCTATATCAGCACCGCGGATTGGCGGCGTTTGAATCCCTGACCACGCGGCCCTCGGCGTCGCGTATGTTTTCCTTTTGACATGGGGGCCGCCCGCCCGTAGGTTCGGGCCCTTCTGAAGAACCTGATGGAAGTCCGGTGCGAATCCGGCGCTGTAGCGCAACTGTGAGGGGAGTTTTCCCCGAAGCCAGAACTTTCAGGCCTTCAAGATGTTGGACTCTTTCGCGTGAAAGGAGGCTCAACGGATCAATCGTCCGGGGGCTCTCCGGGCTTTTTTTTTCGCCCGCGCGGTAAGGGGAGTTGTTAAACCATGAACCGCCCGCGATCTACGGGTGAAAGGGAATGAAAATGAAGCAAACCACACTGATGGCCGCCACGGCCGTCCTATGCCTCGGCCAGGCGCTCGCCGCGCCGATCGTCACGCACCCCGCTGGAAACGTCACCGAACTCGCGAGCTCGGGGGGAACCTTCACGACGTACAACGGGTTGGCGAAAAGCGGGAACTCGCTGTACTTCGGAAACGAAGCCGAGGTGCGCTCGTACGATCTCGGCGCCGGAACCGAGTCGGTCTTCTCCACGATCGGCGCCGCCGCGGACAACACGGCCATGGCCGTGGTGGGTTCGGACCTCTTCATGGCGCGGACGCTTTCGTTCAGCTCGCCGTTTCCATCCAATCTCGGCGTCGTTGACGGTTCGGGCTTCACCGCGACGCTTTCGAGCGGCGCGTTGGTTGGGGAAACCACTTACGCGATCTACGACGCGGCGACGCTTGGGAGCGACTATTACTTCGTCGCGAACGTCGGAAGCGTCAGCAACGCGAGCCCCTTGAGCGGCGCCACGTCCGGGACTCGGATTCTGCGCTACGACGCGGGCAATCCCGGCAGCCCGATCGAGATCGTCAACGTGGGCGGCTATTCCGGCGGGCTGACGTTCGACGCGGCCGGCAACCTCTACTATGCCTCGCAGAGCGGCGACGGCGTCCTCAAGTTCGACGCCGCGGACGTGGCCCTCGGGAACCTCACCGCCGCGGACGGAACGACCGTCGTGAACGTGACCGCCGGAAGCCTCGACTTCCTGTCCACCGGCGAGCTGGTCGCGGGGACGGGCTTCGGCCAAAGCCTCGACGGCTACGACGTGCTCACCGGCGCGAAAACGCTTTCCATCGCCACGACGTCCGGCGCGGAATACATGGGCAAGTTCGTGGTCGGCGAGGACGACACCATCTACGTCACCTCCACCGATTACGGCCCGTACGCGAGCTCGCTCTCCGCCATCGCGATTCCCGAGCCCGGCACGGTCACGCTGATGATGTTCGGTTTCGCGGGCATGCTTTTCGCGCGCCGCAAACGCCACTATTTCCTCAAACGCTAGCATCGAGGCGCGATGTCGTTTCGGTCGAACATAGGCGCGCTCATGGCGCTGGTCGGGTCCGCTTCCGCGGTGACCAACCAGGCGATCGTCGTGTCCGCGCCGCGACTGGACGACCTCGACCTGATGGCGGTCGACACCGCGGCGGACGTCGTGGTGATCGACCGCGCCACCATCGAAAAGTCCGGCGCGGTCTCCATGCCGGATCTGTTGCGCAACGAGGCCAACGTGCTGGTCCGAAGCTCGACCGGAAACGTCAACGACGGCCAAATCGCGCTGGGCGGCTTCGGCGAGAACTCGCATCTGCGGACGCTGATTTTGGTGGATGGACATAAGATGAACCGGCCCGACATGGGCGTGGTCGGCTGGGAAAGCGTGCCGCTGTCCAACGTCGAGAAGGTCGAGGTCATCCGCGGCGGGCAGAACGTTTTATACGGCGATCACGCGCTGGCCGGCGTGGTCAAGATCACCACCAAACGCGGAGCCGACGCCGGCACGACGGCGAAGGGCGTGATCGGCGACTTCGGATATGTCGCGGGCTATCTGGGCCACGGCGGCTCGGTCGGCGACGTGGATTATCACGTCGGCGTCGACGCCTACGAATCCGAAGGCTATCGCTCCAACTCGCTCGCGCGCGCGGTCACCCTGACGGGCGCGCTGACGTGGTACGCGGGCGATTCGGACGTGGTTTCGCTGCGCGTGGCGCGGTCGGACGGGCATCGCCAATATCCCGGGCCGCTGACCTATGAGCAGATGATGGCGGATCCGACCCGATCCAATTACTCCACGAACGATTTCTCCGACACCATCAGCGACCAAGCCACTTTGATCTGGGAAACGGAGCGCGACTGGGGCTTGGCGCGCGTCGCGTCGGGATACAACCGCCGCGATTTCGACTGGTCGCTGGGAGGCGTCGTCGCGAACAACACGCAACACGGCTTCTCGCTCGGCCCGCGGGTGAAGTGGGGCGACGAGGCGAGCTTCCTCATCCTCGGCGCGGACGGCCGCTACGACACGATGGCGTTCGAGGACTATCTTCCGGCCGACACGAGCCTCGTCAGCGCCGAGGCCGATTTCGACCGCGTGACCGTCCAGCCCTACCTGTATCTCCAACGCGAGCCGCGGAGCGGTTGGCTCCTCGGCGGGGGGGCGCGCTACGAGCTGGCGCGGACCGAGGGCGGGTACGTCGATTACGTCGACAACCAGCTTTCGCCCTTCATCGATACCAACCGCGGAACCTTCCCGAACCCGAACTATAAAAACCCGCCGGACGTCAACCCGACGAACTCCTACGCGGGCGCGGTTTCGAAAGACGGCTGGGCCGCCACGCTGGCGCTCACCCGCGAGCTCGACCGCGGAACGTCGGGCTGGATCCGCTACGACCACGTCTATCGCTATCCGGTGCTCGACGAGGTCGCGTCGTATCAGGGCTATCCCTTGAGCGACCCGCTGAACGAGATGCTGGACCCCGAGGAGGGCGATCATTTCACGCTGGGCGCGAAGTGGGCGACCCCCCAATGGCGCGCCCAATGGTCGGCCTACTGCTTGCTGATGGACAACGAGATCATCTTCGATCCGGTCGCGCGGCTCAACCGCAACACGGGAAACACGCGGCGGCTCGGGACGGACGTCGAGCTGGCGCTGGACCGTTCGTGGTGCGGGGCCAGCACGCGCTGGACGCTGCAAGACGCGCGCTTCCGCGGCGGCCAGAACGATGGAAACGCCGTGCCGCTCGCGCCGCCGCTGATCGGAACGCTCGCCGCGTGGGTCGATCCCGTCGATCCGTTGCGGTTGACCCTGACGTGGACCTACGTCGCGGAGCAATTTCAGGGAAACGACGATGCGAACACGGCGCGGAAAATCGACGCGTACGGCTTGCTGGGGTTCAACGCGACGGTGGTCCTGTCGCGGCGCGCGCGGTTGAACGTCTCCATCGACAACGTGTTGGACGAGACCTACGCGTCGTCGGCGTACGGCGGCGCGTTTTATCCCGGCGCGGGGCGCGCCTTTCGCTGCGGACTGACTTTGGAGTTTTGACATGAAGCGCGGCTGGATTCATTTTCTATTGGTTTGCGGCGCCGCCACGGCGGCGCGCGCGTTGCCGTCGTTTCCGTTCCCGTCGGCCGCGGAGACCGCGGTCGGCATGAATAGCTCCGCCTTCGTCGCGTGGGCGGATGGCTACACCAATCTGGTTTACGGGGAGGCCCTCGCGCCACAATGGAAGACGCCGGAGAAGGCTTTGGGACCGGCGATCGGAACGAGCGACGACGTGGTGAGCCTAGGGCGCGGTGGCGAGATCACGCTGACGTTCGCCCTCGGGATCCGCGACGGCGACGGGCCGGACTTCGCGGTGTTCGAGAATTCGTTCGACGGCGCGTTTCTCGAACTGGGCTGGGTCGAGGTTTCATCCGATGGCGTTCACTTCACGCGGTTTCCCAACTTTTCCTACACGCCTGGCCCGATCGGTTCGTTCGGCGAGATTGATTCGACGTTCATTCACGGTTACGCCGGCAAGCACGCGCAGGGATATGGAACGCCGTTCGATCTCGCGGAACTGCGCGAGGTCGCGGAGTTGATCGCGAGCGGCGATCACGCGTTTTCGGCGGAATACGTCGCGGAGTTCCAAGCCGGATACGCGCGTC
>JARFRL010000007.1 GCA_029287275.1 Pontiella desulfatans | reverse complement strand
GGGGGTGAACGACGAGGCCGTTCTCGCGGCGATGGGCGCGGTTCGGCGGCATCGATTCATTCCCGAAAGCCGCCGCGGTTCCGACGCGTATGGCGATCATCCGTGCCCGATTGGATATGGCCAGACCATTTCGCAACCCTACATCGTGGCCTACATGACCCAACGGATCGAGGTTGAGTCGGGCGATCGAATCCTGGAAATTGGAACGGGGTCGGGCTATCAAGCCGCGGTGCTGGCCGAGCTGGGCGCGGAGGTTTACAGCGTCGAAATCATTCCCGAGCTCGCCGACCACGCGCGCGCCGCGCTCGCGGCGGAGGGCTATTCCTCGGCGCGGGTGAAGACGGGCGATGGACACGCGGGCTGGCCGAAGCACGCGCCGTACGACGCGATCATCGTCACCTGCGCGCCGACCGAAATTCCCGAGGCGCTCCCGCCTCAGTTGAAGGACGGCGGACGCATGATTCTTCCGGTGGGCGAAGGTGTTCAGCAACTGGTGGTGCTGAAAAAAACGGGCGCCGCGTTCGAAGAGATTCCGGATTTGAGCGTGCGGTTCGTGCCCATGCTCAGGGGGCGCGCTTCGGATCTTGGCGAACCGGAATCCGAGCCACGAAGAGTAGACCGATAAGGCAAAAAACGCCGCCGATCACGCGGATGATTATGTTTTCGACCGCGAACCCCACCGCGTAGGTTCCAAAAACCAGGATGGACGCGATCGCGATGATTTTGGCTTTTTTGGGGATGCGCCGATTCTCTTGCCATTCTTGAATGATCGGCCCGAACACGCGGTGCTCAACGAGCCAGCGGTGATGCTTTTCGGAGGAGTTCGCGAAGCACCACGCCGCGAGTAGCAAAAGGGGCGTGGTCGGCAACAAGGGTAGAACAACGCCCAGCGTCGCGAGACCCACCAGCAAGAAGCCGGCGCATAGATAGAGAATTTTCGATTTTTCAATCATCCTTCGCGAGGGTGGTCAATCGGCCACGCGGTGTAAAGTCAAATGGCGCGTCGGAAAATCATCTGGTTTTTTCAGGCTGAAACGTTGATAGTCCAAGCGTGGAGAGGGGGTGAACCCTCGGAAAGAGAGATCGGTATGTCGGGTGGTGTCTGGAAGTTGGCTTCTTGTGTTTTATGTTTAACGGCGAGCGTCGGTCTCGCCGTGAACAATCCGATCGCCACGCCGCTTGAAGGGGCGATGATCCGCCACAACGGGCGGTACCTCGCGATGAGCGCCGAACGAAACGGCGAAATGGTCGTTTCGGATGATTTGATCACCTGGACCTCGCCGACCGCGGTTCTGCCGGACACGGTTCCGGGGCCGTACGATCTGATTTATCGGAACGGCGTCTTCTATCTTTTCGCGGAGGGCCGTGGCGTCGCGGTTTCCGACGATCCGCTGGCGCCGTTTTCCTCGGTGCTGAAGTCCGGTATTTCGGGCGAGCAGATGCGGCTGCATCAGGATCGAAGCGGCGCGCTCTTTTCCGTGAACCGAAGGCCCGGCAGCAAAGACGAAGGCGAAATCTGGCTGCAGCGATACGCCACCCCTTGGAAAACGACCGATCGTCCCGAGCAGCTTCTCGACGGACGGCGCGGGCAATGGGACTCGCTCGACAGCGCTGATTTGGGCGAGCCTGAGATCGTTAATCATCGCGGGAATTATTACCTGCTCTACGCGGCGAACAACGCGAGTCCGCGGACCGGCCTGCGCGAGCTCGGCGTCGCGGTGAACGAGAATCCGACGCGGCTCGGCAACGAGGACAAAATCACCGACCCGGTTCTGACGCGCAACGCCGAGCGGTTGTCGTATGAATACGAGGTCGTGTTGCCGACGGGCGAGTTCGGCGAATGGACCGGTCGCTACATCACGCGGGAGCCCGAGGGCGAATGGACGAAGCCCGACTATCGATACTCCGGCTGGCGCACGGGCGAGGGCGGCTTCGGCGCGCCGGACGAGATCAACGGCGCGCAATTGTTCGCCCGCCGAACGAAGTGGGAAGACGAGATGATCTACGTGCGGCGCGAATTCGATTGCGACAAAGGTATTCCGGAAACGCCCGTGCTCAACATCCGCCACGAAGGCGCGGTGCAGGTGTTCATCAACGGGAAAAAAGTTTTCGAATCCGCCGCGCCCGCGGTTTCGTATAGCAACTTCGATATTTCAAAAGAAGCCGAAGGCGCTTTTCGCGAAGAGGACAACGTGATGGCCGTCCGGGCCTGGGCGCCCAAGGACGCCGAGATTCGCTTTCTGGATTTCGGGTTGCTCGACGCGAAAGAGCGTCCCGTGGAGCCGACGGTTTATGGCCTGAACGCGCCGCGGGTGATCGAGGGACCGAACGGTTTCGAGAAATGGATGGCCTATAAAGCCTGGTGGAACGGGAAGCCGGGAACCGGCTTGGACCGCGTCTTTTTCTTCGACCGCGAGCTGGTGGTGGACGGGCCCACCACCGAGACCTCGCCGGGATACCATCCGCCTCCGGCCAAGCCTACTTTTAGTGATTCGTTCCCGGACGGGGAAAATGTCGAATGGGCGGAGCGCTGGGCGTTTTTCGGCGGAAAGTGGATGTCCGTCGATGGCGCGATGCGACAGAGCGAGAGCAAGGGCGTGGCGAAGGGCTATCTGAACCGCGCGCCAATGGCGAACTACCTGTTCGAAACCGATATACGCTTTCCCGTGGATGGAAAAGGCGACGTCGGGGTCGTTGCCTGGAGCGATGGAGAAATGGACTTGATCGTTTCCATCAATCCCAAGAATCGCACGTGGCAATATCATATCGAACCGGGCAAACTCGTCCCCAATAAATTCCGGTTGCCCGCTTCGTTCAAGTTTTTGGAAAAGCCCCCGGGCATGGGCAAGACGAAGATCCCCGCGCACCGACTGCGCGTCACGAAAAACGGAGGATACTTCGATGTCGCCCTCGACGGAATCAGCCTGACGCCGGAGACCCCGATCGTCACGAAAGCCACGGGCCCGGGAACGCCGGGATTTTACTGCCGCGATTCCGCCGCCGAGTTCGACGCGGCGACGTACACGGTTGGTTGGGACGAACATGATGTTTACATGACGGGCTGGGGCGCCGCGAACGATGGAACGTCGTATGGCGGAGAATGGCAGCAAAGTCGCGATCTCGGCATGGAACAACGCTCGCACTCCCGGATCGGGCGCGCGTTCAAAGGCGACCTGTTGGATCAGTATGAGTTCACGGTGAACGCCCAACTTTATGAATACGAAGACGGGGCCGAGCGGCTCTACGGCGTGTTCCCGATTTTCGCCGACAAGGATAATTACGTCAAAGCGATGATCGACACCCGCGAGCGCAAGCTCATCGTGTCGGGCAAGCTAGGCGGTCGAGAACTCAAACCCGTCGTGAAAAGCCTGAAGACGGTGATTCCCAGACGGCATCTGTACGATAAATCCACGTCCTATCGCGACGTTACGTCTTGGGTGTATGAGTTGCGTTCCGAATCGATCATTTCTGGACTAGACGTCCGTTGGTTGGAAGGCGACTTCGAGCATCTTCGGCAGGAGTTCCTCATTCCCGCGGACGAGATGGTTGTTCGTTACGCCCGCTTGACGCGCGGTCGAAAACCGAATCTTTGGGAGGATGGAAGATTTTACGACGCGGATCAGCCCAAACCGAAGCAGCAGTATGCGAATGTTTTCAACTCCGTGAACATCCGCGAGGAGGTTGGTAATTTCATCGGTCTGGGATTTTACTCGTCCGGAATCATCGTCATCGACTCGCGCACCGGCCGCTACATCCGCGATTACGCGGGCGAGGCGTTGGGAGAGAACGAAGAAATAAGCGACGACACGGCCGAATCCGACACCATGTCGCGTCCACAAGTGGCCATGGTTCACTTGGAGGTTGAAACAAGCTACTTCTTCCGGTGCGTGAAGCTCGCCGATCGAGTGATCATCGAGCTCAACGGGCGACCCATGGTGGAGATTGAGGAGAGCTGGCCGCCGTCTCAGGTGGGCGTCGTGACCGAGGGGCAGCCCACGTTCTACAATGGAACGACGCTACACCACATTCCCGCCGCGGAATAATCCCGCCGCGGATTTCTTGACTGCTTTATGTAAAAATGGTCATATCTCAAACCTTTGAGACCATAACAGGAGCGAGTTGAATGAATGACCTTTTTAATATTCAGGACAAAGTGATCGCGATTACGGGCGCCGCGGGCGTGCTCGCCGGCGGTACCGCGAAATATTTGCAGGAGCAAGGCGCGTACGTCGTGTATCTCGATTTATTTCAAGATAAAGTCGACGCGGTGGTCGCGGAAGCGAAAGCCATCTCCGAGAAATGTTGTGGATTCGCCTGCGACGTGCTCAGTCAATCCGCGCTTGAAGCGGTCCACGATCAAATCATTGAAACGTGCGGACGAGTGGATGTTTTGATCAACGGCGCGGGCGGCAACATGCCCGGCGCGACGATCGGACCGGAGCAGGACGTGTTTGATCTGAAGATCGAGGACTACTCCAAGGTGCTCGATCTCAACCTCAAGGGAACGCTCATGCCGACGATGGCCTTCGCGAAAACCTTCAAGCAGCAGGGCTCGGGCGTCGTGATCAACTTCTCATCCATGTCCGCGCCGCAAGCGCTGACGCGGGTTTTGGGTTACTCGAACGCGAAGGCGGGCATCGACAACTTCACTCGTTGGATGGCCACCGAGATGGCGCTCAAATACGGCGACAAGATTCGCGTCAACGCGATCGCTCCGGGATTTTTCATCAGCAATCAGAACCGCGCGCTTTTAACCATCGAAGCCGGGTCCTATACCGAGCGGGGTCAGCAGGTGATCTCCAAAACGCCGTTCCGTCGTTTCGGCGAGCAGGAAGAAGTGTATGGAACGATTCACTATCTGATTTCCAACGCGGCCTCGTTCGTGAGCGGCGTCGTCGTTCCGGTCGATGGGGCGTTCTCCGCTTTTTGCGGTGTGTGAGCGCGGTTGGACGCGGACATGAAAAAAGCGGCCAAGCGGCCGCTTTTTTCGTGTCGATTCGCGAGCCGACTTAGCCGGCGGAAATCGCGTCGACCGGGCATGAATCCGAGCACGCGCCACAATCGGTGCAGGTG
>JARFRL010000002.1 GCA_029287275.1 Pontiella desulfatans | reverse complement strand
CGTCGAAGTCACGGGCGAAACGCTGAAAGTGGACAAGGTCACCGAAGACGGCTACGAAATTTGGGACGTCGACATGCCTTGCGCGCTCACCGTCGTGAAAGAGGCCAATGAGCTGCGGATGCCGTCGCTCAAAAAGAAAATGGCCGCGAAAAAGGCCGAAATTCCCTGCTGGGGGTTCGAAGAGCTCGAGCCACGCGAAGACTACATTGGTCTCGCCGGTTCCCCGACCAAGGTCTCGAAGGTCTTCGCGCCGCCGGTCAAGCTGAACAAGGAGATTCTCTCCGGCGAACCGTCTGAAATGATCACCGAACTGATCGGAAAACTGAAGGGTCAACACATACTATGAGCGCGGAAAAAGAACTTTGGGTATACGCGGAGCAGCGCGACGGAAAAATCGCCGGCGTCGTTCAGGAGCTCCTCAGTCAGGGGCAGGTCCTATGCGAAAAATCGGGCTACACGCTCTGCGCGATCCTGCCTTCCGCCAATGGCGCGGAACTCTGTCAGGAACTGTATAATTTCGGGGCGAAAAAGGTGTATACCATCGACGATCCGAAACTGGCCGACTATCAGAACGACTACTACGCGCGGGCCGTCGCCCAGCTGATCAACGAGCGGAAGCCGGAAATCGTGCTCTACGGCGCGACCACCATCGGCCGCAGCCTCGCCCCGACCGTCGCGGTCATGGTCGACGCGGGCCTCACGGCCGACTGCACCGAGCTCGACTTCGATGTTGAAGAGGGCAACCTGCTGCAGACCCGCCCGGCCTTTGGCGGCAACATCATGGCCACCATCATCTGTCCGAACCACCGTCCGCAGATGTCGACCGTCCGCTCCAACGTCTTCAAGAAGACCAAGCTTTCCGACAGCGAAGCCGGCGAGCAAGTGCCGTATTCGGTTGATCTCTCCGGCGTCCCCGAGCGCATGCGCCGCCTGGAATCGGTTCACGAAGCCGATACCAACAGCATCGACCTCAACGCCGCGCAATTCATCGTGTCCGGCGGGCGCGGCGTGGGCAAGCCCGAGAACTTCAAGGTGATCTACGACTTCGCCGCCGAGCTCGGCGCCGCGGTCGGCGCGTCCCGCGCCACGGTGGACGCGGGCTGGATCTCGCACCACCATCAAGTGGGGCAGACCGGCAAGACCGTCTGTCCGGTGGTTTACATCGCCTGCGGCATTTCGGGCGCGATTCAACATCTGGCCGGCATGCAGAGTTCCGACATGATCATCGCGATCAACAAGGATCCCGACGCGCCGATCTTCGACGTCGCCGATTTCGGCCTCATCGGCGATCTGCACGAGATCGTGCCGGAGTTCCAAAAGCAGATCGCCGCGGCGAAGGCGTAAGGAATCGAGCGGCGGTCCGAAGGACTCGTGGAGGTTTGGATTGTGTGGACTGGTGGTTTGAAGTGAAACCAACAATCCTGTAATCCATTCTTCCATTAATCCTAATCACAAAGGAATCTGACATGGAAAAAGTAGTGATCATTGGAGCCGGCGCCGCCGGACTAACCGCCGCGATCTACACCGCCCGCGCGAATCTCGAGCCGCTCGTCATCGAGGGCATGCAGCCCGGCGGGCAGCTCACCACCACCACCGAGGTCGAAAACTATCCCGGATTCCCGGACGGCGTCGACGGCACCGAGATGATGGACAAATTCAAGGCTCAGGCCGCGCGTTTCGGCGCGAAGTTTCTGGAGTACGACGCGGTTCAGAAGGCCGATTTCTCGAAAAGCCCGTTCACGCTGGAAATGATGGTTGGTGAAACCATTGAAGCGAAAACGGTCATCATCGCCACCGGCGCGACCGCCAAATATCTAGGGATCGAATCCGAACAGAAATTCATGGGCAAAGGCGTGTCCGCCTGCGCCACGTGCGATGGCGCGTTTTATAAAGACGTGCCCGTGGTCGTGGTCGGCGGCGGCGACACCGCCTGCGAGGAAGCGCAATTCCTGACCCGCTTCGCGTCGAAAGTCACGCTCGTGCATCGCCGCGACCAGCTTCGCGCGTCGAAGATCATGGCGGACCGCACCGTCGCCAATCCGAAAATCGAAATGGCTTGGAATTCCGTGATCGAGGAAATCGTCGGCGACGACTCCGGCGTAACCGGCGTGCGGATCAAAAACGTGCAAACCGAAGAAGTCGTGGAAGTGCCCGCGTCCGGTTATTTTTCCGCGATCGGCCATAAGCCGAACACGGACGCGTTCGATCAGCTCGAGAAGGACGATATCGGCTACCTCATCGCGAACGGCGTCAAAACCAAATACGAAGGCGTGTACGCCGCGGGCGACGTGTCGGACGCGATCTACCGCCAAGCGGTCACCGCGGCCGGCACCGGATGCGCCGCCGCGCTGGAAGCCGAGCGCTACCTGGAGTCGCTAGGGGAATGATATAGGGATTTTTTGATTTTAGATTGCCGATTGCCAATTCGCGGGTCCGCGACCGCCTTTGTTGAAAAGGGCCACCGCGGACTGAGTTTCATGAATCGGCGATCAAAAATCGGCAGTCGGCAATGGGCTAACTAACTAGGAGAAAAAAGACATGGCGATCAACTGGGGAATCAGTGAGGAACAGCAGGAAATCATCGACCTGATCGATGATTTTGGTAAAGAACGCATCGTGCCCGTCCGCGCCGAGCTCGACGAAAAGGGCATCTTTCCGTCGGACCTGCTGAAAGAACTCGCGCAAATGGATCTGATGGGACTCTACATTCCCGAGGAATACGGCGGCTTCGGCGCCGACCAGCTCGGTTTCTGCATGGCCATCGAAACCATGTCCAAGTACTGCATCGGCGTCTCCGTCTCCTACGCGGCGAACGCCCTCGGCGCCGACCCGATCATCATCGGCGGTTCCGACGAGCAGAAAAAGAAATTCCTCTCCCCGCTGGCCACCGGCGAAAAATGGGCCGCCTTCGGTCTAACCGAGGCCAACGCCGGTTCCGACGCGGGCGGTATTCAAACCACCGCGGTCAAGAAGGGCGATAAGTATGTCCTCAACGGCACCAAGCAGTGGATCACCAACGGCGGCGAAGCCGACATCTACACCGTTTTCGCGATCACCAACAAAGCCAAGGGCGCCCGCGGCGTTTCCTGCTTCATTGTTGAAAAGGATACCCCCGGCTTCAGCTTCGGCAAAAAAGAAGACAAGCTCGGCATTCGCGCTTCCGCCACCCGCGAACTCGTGTTCGAGGATTGCGAAGTTCCGGCCGAAAACATCATCGGCCGCGAAGGCATGGGCTTCCTGCTCGCCATGAAAACGTTCGACGTCTCCCGTCCGGGCATCGCCGCGCAGGGCGTTGGTCTCGCGCAGGGCGCGCTCGACGAAGCGGTCAAATACGCCAAGGTCCGCAAGCAGTTCGACAAACCGATCATCGCCAACCAGGGCCTGCTCTGGATGCTCGCGGAAATGTCGACCAAGGTTGAGACCGCCCGCGCCATCACCTACGCCGCGTGCCGCACGCTCGACGCCGGCGTCAAGGACGTTTCCAAGATCTCCGCGATGTGCAAATACTACGCGGGAGACGTCGCCATGTCCGTCACCACCGACGCGGTTCAGGTCCTCGGCGGCTACGGCTTCATGAAGGAGTATCCCGTCGAAAAAATGATGCGCGACGCCAAGATCCTTCAGATCTACGAAGGCACCAACCAGATCCAGCGCGACATCGTGGGCAATTCCCTCGTCAAGGAATACGCCTCGAGGTAGTTCATCTTCCAGATGGATTCAAAAAGCCCCGCGCCGCGGGGCTTTTTTTATTCCTCCGCGCGGTATTTATCCATTGGATAAGAAGAGCCCCGGCGCGTTGCCGGGGCCGCTGGGCATCAGGAGCTTTATGTGCTTTGTTTGCCTGTCGACCGCGCGTCCACACGGTCTGGACAAGGGCATCGGGTATTGATTTGAACCTCCGTGTCGCCAGCCTGTTGTATAGACCCGATTTAGCGTGATACGTTTCAAAATAAATGAAGGATAAGGGTGCTGTTTATTCATCGCTCCACGATTGCAGAACGCGTGCGAACGGCGCGGCGTCGGGAGGGGCGTCCGAACTCAAGTATTCCACCGATTTGATCTCCATGAAACCGGGTTTGATCCAAAAGCGCGTTCCGGCATTCAAGTTTGTTTCGCCACTTGATCGCCTATAATACCGGACGCAGTTCGTGAAGGTTCCCGCCGGAACGGTCACGTTTTCATAGGCCTCGATGGTTGTAACCTCATCGCTAAATCCGGGAAAGTTCGTCCAGGTTGTTCCAACTTCGTCCAACCTCCACATCTCAAATTCCCGGAGCGCGAATTCCGGGAAAAGCGTGAACAACGATTCGTCGGTGGGGCGGGCAAACCCGACTTCCGGTTCCGGTTCGGCGCCCGCGGGCGTTTCCCCGTCCCATTGCTCGACGGTTTTATAAATATAGTAGGCGTTTGAGAGGGCCGGTATCGTTGCGAGGGCGAACATGGAAAACGTCTCCGTCCATTCCTCTCCATACGCGTTCGTAACACCATAAACAAGCGTGCGGCCTATTGGGACTCGGGCAAGCAGGCCATTGGTCCAGCAAGTCACGCGGTAAAATAGCGGCACGTCTACGGAGATCGTTCCGTTGGAGCATTCAACATCTTTGATCTCCAGCCAGTTGTCGCGCCACTCCGGCGATGGCGAGAGCGAGCTGGTCCACTCCACGGTGAAGACCGAATTGGACGGGGCGGTGACGGTCAATTGTCCATTCCCTTCCAACGAGTCGATGTAGACCTGCTGTGCCCGAAGGCCACTTGCGCAGGCGACGGTTAGGCCTGCTAAGATCGCGGTTCTTGTTTTCATGAAACACCTCTCGTCTCAACTCATTCGTTATCGCAACTCCACCTCCACTTGGTAGAACCCGCGGTCATGCGCGCCGTGGGTGGTGTCGGTGCTGCTGTTGCGGGGATGGAAGATGTTGCTTTCCATCGTCTGGAAATCGTTGGTGAGGTTCGCGGCCCAGAGCGATCGGTAGACGCGCTCGGACACCGATGGCCACTCGATCATAAAATCGTCCCCGACAGGGATAGAGTTGGTGATCATGAAGACGGAAGCTGGATTGGTGGGGCACATGCCGGCGATGTATTCATCGCGGTTGTTCTGACCATCGAAGTCGTCGTCCGCGTACCAGAGGCAATTGGAGCAATGGCCAAAATAGAGCTCTTCCCACCAATCGGGAATGCCGTCGACGTCGGTGTCCGTTGTGATGGGACACCCTTCCAAAGTCACATCATCGATGTTCCATCCGGAGTAGGTTACCGAGGAGTCGGTCGGCCCCATGCCCCAGCGGATCAATACCGCCGGCTGGCCGTCCGCGATCGCTGAAATGTCGTAGTTCATTTCCAACCATGACGAATCGTTGACCGACCCGCCTGTATGCGACCAAACGCTTGACCACGTGGATCCATCGTTGCTGGCTTCGATTTCCGCGTGGTCATAGGACGCGCTTTCCACGCCCAGCCACCGATGGAACCGCAGCGTTACATTGGAATAGGCCGAGCAATCCAACGCGGTGCTTGTCAGCCAATATTGGGGGATGCTGTTGGAGTACGCTCCTCCCAGATTGTAACCATAGACATTCGATCCGGTATAACCCGCCGTCGGATCTCCGCCGGTTCCTTGGGGTTCTCCAAACGCCCACTGCCCCGCGGTGCCCCAGCCCGGATCCGAGTTCATTGGGAAGGAGTGGATGGTCTCTTTGGGCGTCACCTCGTGGATGAGGATGTCGTCGATGCCAATGCCGTCGCTCGTGATGCCATAGTCGTCGTAGTGGTTGAACCGGATGCTGAATAATGAGTTGTATGCAAGCCCATGGGTCGCGATGGCGGCGTCCAAGTCAATGGTTAGTTTCTCATACGTGCTGGTGAGATTTCGCAGATCCCTGATTTCGTACCATGTTGTTCCATCCTCGCTGATGGCCACGCCGTCAAAGTTGGCTCCATAAAGGAACGGTGTCGAAGGCGGTCCGTTTGGTTCATCCCCGTATTCTCTGGCCCAGAAGGTTATGACGACGTTTTCGCGACCATCCAAATCGAGATAAAGCGTCAGCTCGTTGCGAGAATAAGCGCCTGCGTTGACCGAGTCGTCCATGGTCAAATGATAACTGCCTCCATGTGGGCCGTTCGCGGTTGTGACTTCAGTTCGGTATTCTTCCGTGCCCGTCGATTCCCACCACGTTCCCAGCGCGCCGCTCTCGAAATCTTCTATGAACGGCAAGGTGGCTACTTCGCGAACGGTGAGCGCGACGGGGCGGGTTTGGGATATTCCGCTGACCGTGTTGCTGAACGTGATGGAGGAGGTGTGGAGGCCGGTCGCGAGGGTGTTCGCTCCGGTGTTGAACGAGACCTCGACGGTGTTGGAAGCTCCGGCGGCCAGAGATCCGCTAGCAGGTGAGATGCTAATCCAAGCATCCGCGCGGGTTGCCGTCCAGGGTAGGCTGGCCGCGCTTCTATTCATAACCGTGTACGGTTGGCTGGTCGGAAGGAACGGGCCGCCAGCGAGACCTTGCGCGCTGAATCCGGTCGCGGGCGCGACGGCAAGGGGATCCGGAAGTTGGAGCGGGCTGTGGGGATCTCCCAGTAGATTGATTTCGAAATAGCACCATCGGTAGACCATGTCACCCGAAGTTTCGATTGAACCGATCATGTGGTGTTTTCCGAGTTGGTTCGCGACGCCTATGTTACGGGTTCCCTGATCCAGAAGTTCATAGAAGAAGCGTTCCATGAATTCGCCGCTGAACATCCATTCAAAGAGCGGACTGAACCAGCCGTATCGTGAATTCGCCATCACGGCGAACGCGCCGTGGTCGTTGCGCTTGACGAATTCCTCCGCGATGCAGTCGCCGTGGTCGAACGCGCCGCAATAACATCCCCCGCTGTTGATCAGAAACAAACCCTCGTTCGTGAGCTGATCCAAGTTCGATATGTTCAGCCGCATGGTATATGTCTCGTTCGCGTGGCCATTATGCGGAACGATATGGGGCGACTGGTTCAACGCCGCCACGCAATCGCTAGCATCCCATGTCTCGCCGTTGGTGGGGCGGTCATCCAGCCAAACGGTGCTATAATCGGAGAAGTGGGGGAGGATCGGATCCAAGCCATCGCCACCATGGGCATGTATTCCACTGTAGTCCCCCAGATACTCGCCAAGGAAGCGGGCAAGCGACGCGTTCGACAGACTGTTTCGTTCATAATTCACCGTCTTGGTCACGAACCGCTCCACCTCCGCGAGGTTATCCACGGGCGCGCGCCCGACATACACCTCGGCCAGCAGATCCACGTCTCCGCCGCCCGCGCCATCCGTCGGTTCGCCCCAGAGCGTGTCGCCATCGGAATTCCATGAGCCGTCGAGGCAAGCGAAGTATAGGTCGCACGGCATGCCGTTGTCCGCTTCATCGACGTACGCGTAGGCGCCTCGATAAGGCACGGTTGAAATATCGCCGCCAAGCAGGACATATTGGATCCGCCAGGTGTCGTAGGCGTATATAAGATAGTTCCGCAGCTTTTCCGCGTCATCAACTCCCGCGTAGCTCGAAAGGATGGAATCAATGGTCTCGACTTGGACGGATAATCCACCCGCGATTTTCTGATCCACCAAGGGTTGGAAGGCGTTGGTGAACGCGGCATCCGTGACGAGTAGATAATCGTACGCGGCCAATGGTTCGGCGCCGAAATCCGAAGAGAGGACGAGTTCGTCCAGTAAAGCGGGGTTGTCCACGAAATCGGCGACTATGGCTCGGTGGGACGTGAGAACGGATGGCGCCATCTGTGATGGCGAAGTCGTTGTTGAACGCGACAGCTTCACCGCGACCATCATGTCCGGACTAAAGTATAGTTGGTTTCGAACTGGATTATACCGCACGGGAAAGAGCCGAATCACGGCGACCGCGTACCCGTGAAAATATTGAATCGACACCAGCTCTACTTGATTTGACGGATATAAGGCGTCCGCGTCGTAAATAGACCGATCCGGCGCGTCGTTGGCGGCTTGTCGCGCGAGCCGATGGTTGGGACGTCCGACGGGAAGTGGTGTGCGGCCGAATTCGACCGGATACTTTATGGTCGTTGATTCTATCCGCCCAACGGTCGTAACCAGAATCTCGTCCACCGCGCGATTCGACGGGATGAGGATCTTGGCGGTTTTGAAGGGCAACAGTGGAGCCCCCTTGCGATGATGGATGCCGCAGTCCGGAATGGAAACCCGGGTCGACTCGTCTACAATCGAGGTGACGGGTTTGTTTAAATTATAATCCACCGCCACTTCGAAGCTCTGGCCGAAACCCGTGCCGGGAATGGCGGCCAGAAGCATTGTCGACAGAAGGATTACGCGGATCGATGGGGTATCCACCTTCGGCTCATGGCATGAGTCGGATAAAGTATTTTCCGAAGTAAATGTTCTTGCCTTCATCGTCTCTTCCTCCAGTTCTCTCAACCCCCTACGCGGGGATATACGCCGATCGTTGGGGTATGCAAGAGCAAAATGCCCGCTTTAAATAAGTATTTGTGTTCGCGTTTGTGGGGGGCGGTTTTGCGGGCGCGGACGTACTTCAAAACAGCGGTTTGAAGCGCGCGTGTTAGGGGGGCGGTGATGGCGGCTTCTCCTCCTCCGATTCGTTCTCGTCCTCGGTTTAGAGGGTGAATGGCAAGGACGAGGGGCGAGGCCGAGGCGAATATCGCCCATTAGAAAGTCCCCCTTCGGGCTTGGTTCGGATTCGGGGGGTGGGGTATGTTTCCGAGCTTCTCGTTACGCCGTGCGTTGGCGTGGGAGAGTGGAAATAAAACAGGTGATTATTCATGAGCGCTGACGAAAAAATCTTTATCTATGACACCACGCTGCGCGATGGCGCGCAGGCGGAAGGGGTCACGTTCTCGCCCGTGGCGCGCATTCACGTCGCGAAAATGCTCGATTCATTCGGCGTGGATTATATCGAAGGCGGCTACGCGGCCTCGAATCCGAAGGAAATGGCGTTCTTCGCGGACATTAAGAAAGAGAACCTGAAACACGCCAAGATCGCGGCGTTCGGCAGCACGCGCCGCGCGAACGTGAAGGTCGAAGAGGACAAAGGCGCGCTCGCGTTGATCGAGGCCGACACCGAGGTCTGCACGATTTTCGGAAAAACCTGGCTGCTGCACGTCACCGAAGTCCTGAAAACCACGCCCGAGGAAAACCTCGCGATGATCGAGGACACCTGCCGCTTTTTGAAGGCGCATGGCAAGGAAGTCATCTACGACGCCGAGCACTTCTTCGACGGCTACAAGGATAGCCCCGAATACGCGCTCCAGACGTTGGACGCCGCGGTGAGAGGCGGCGCGGACATTCTCGTGCTGTGCGACACGAATGGCGGAACGCTTCCGCACGAAGTGTTCGCGGCCACCGAACTCGTCCGCGGGAAATTCGACGTCGCGGTGGGCATTCACTCGCACAACGATTCCGAAACCGCCGTCGCGAACGCGATGGAATCGGTCCGCGCCGGCGCGGTTCAAGTGCAAGGCACGATCAACGGATTCGGCGAGCGCTGTGGAAACTGCAACCTGATCTCCGTCGTGGCGAACCTCCTGCTGAAAACCGACAAAACCTGTCTGGCCGATCCGGAGCAGTTGAAGAATCTCAAGAAGCTCTCCAAGTTCGTCAACGAGCAGGTCAACCTGCGCGACAACCAGCGCGCCGCCTTCGTGGGCGAGAGCGCCTTCGCGCACAAGGCCGGCATGCACGTCGACGGCATCCGCAAGGTCTCGCAAAGCTTCGAGCACGTGCCGCCCGCGTCCGTCGGCAACGA
>JARFRL010000384.1 GCA_029287275.1 Pontiella desulfatans | reverse complement strand
CGCCCGGAAAGAATCGAGATCGAGCGCTGGGCCGCGCTCGCGCGGTTGCTCGCGTAAGGGGCGAGAAACGCGGCATTTACCGCTTGCATGACAGCGGGATACGTCTATTATGGCCCGCTCTTTCACGGGAGAGGTGTGTCTCGATCGAGCGATCGACGCCTGAAACGTGAACTAAAAACGAAACAAAAGGTCAGGGAGCGCGTGTTCCCGCTTTAAACATGGAATCAACAACCAACACAGACCTGGGCGTGGACACCACGGCCATGGACGCAATGTACGACGAAACCCTCAAGAACTTCACGGAAGGGTCCATCGTCCCCGGTAAAATCCTGAGCGTCATCGACGGCGACGTCCTCATCGACATCGGCTACAAATCCGAAGGCATCGTCGCCGCGTCGGAATTCAAGGATCTCAACGAAGATCCGGTCGGCCAGGAAACCGAAGTCTTCCTCGAGCAGCTCGAGGATAAAGAAGGCATGATCGTTATCTCCAAGCGCCGCGCCGAACAGCAGCGCGCCTGGGACTACGTGGTCAACGAGTGCGAAGAAGGCAGCATCGTCGAAGGCACCATCAAGAACATCGTCAAAGGCGGATTCATCGTCGACGTTGGCGTGGACGCGTTCCTTCCGGGCTCCCAGCTCGACGTCACCCCGGTTCGCAATCCCGACGAACACATGGGCAAGACCTATCAGTTCCGCATCCTCAAGATCAATCTTGAGCGCAAGAACATCGTTGTTTCCCGCCGCGAGCTCATCGAAGAGTCCCGCCGCGAGTCCCGCCGCAAGATCCTGGCGGAAATCCAAGTTGGCGAACGCCGTCCGGGCGTCGTCAAAAACATCACCGACTTCGGCGCGTTCGTCGATCTCGACGGCATCGACGGCCTGCTGCATGTCACCGACATGACCTGGGGTCGCATCAACCATCCTTCGGAAGTCCTGAAGGTGGGCGACGAGTTGAACGTGATGATTCTCGATATCGATCTCGAGAAAGAACGCATTAGTTTGGGCCTCAAGCAAACCATGGATAATCCCTGGGAAGAAATCGAAGCCCGTTATCCAATCGGTGGCCGCGTGCACGGTAAAGTGGTCAACCTCGCTCCGTACGGCGCGTTCGTTGAACTCGAAGGCGGCGTTGAAGGGCTCGTTCACGTGTCCGAAATGTCCTGGACCAAGCGCATCCAACGCGCCGCGGACGTGCTCAACGTGGGCGACGAAGTCAACGCGGTGGTCCTCGCGGTCAGCACGGAAGACAAGAAGATCTCCCTCGGCATGCGCCAGACGGAAGAAAACCCGTGGGAAGTCGTCGCGGGCAAGTATCCGATCGGTTCGCTGGTGCAGGGTAAAGTTCGCAACTTCACCTCCTACGGCGCGTTCGTCGAGCTGGAAGAAGGCGTTGACGGCATGATCCACGTGTCCGACATGTCCTGGACCCGCAAGGTCAACCATCCGTCCGAAGTCCTCAAGAAGGGCGAGGAAGTCGAAACCGTCGTTTTGGAAATCGATTCCAACAACCAGCGCATCAGCCTCGGCCTCAAGCAGGCTCAGGACGATCCGTGGGCCGGCATCGTCGACCGCTATCCGATTGGCGCGAAAGTCAGCGGCGTCGTCACCAAGATCTCCTCCTTCGGCGCGTTCGTCGAAATCGAGGAAGGCATCGATGGCCTCGTGCACATCAGCCAGATCTCCGACGATCACATCGAGCGCGTCAAAGACGTCATGAACGTCGGCGACACGATCGAAGCCCGCGTGGTGAAGGTCGACGCGGTCGAACATCGCATCGGTCTGAGCGTCAAAGCCGCGAAGGTTGACGACGACGAATTCGAAGTCCGCGAAGACATGCTCGAAGGCCTGCAGTCCGGCGCCGAGCTCGTCGATCTCGGCTCCGCGTTCGACAGCGCCTTTGGCGACGCCCTCGAAGAGTGGCATCCCGGCGACAAGAAAGCGGACTAACCCTCCACTTTCTGAAAGCTGAAGGTCCCGCCCGATTTCCGGGCGGGATTTTTTGTGACTTTCTCTCCGGTTTATGGCTAAATCCGCCCTTTATTTCCCGAAGAGAACAACCTCCGTTTGGATGAGCGAATGAATATTGAAGAACAACTCGATTTCCTGTCGTCGCGCGCCGTTGATTTCATCAACCGCGACGATTTGAAGAAGAAACTCGAAAAAGCCGCCGCCGAAGGGCGCGGACTGCGCGTTAAATTCGGCGCCGATCCGTCGGCTCCGGACATTCATCTCGGCCACGTGGTCGGGTTGAACAAGCTGCGCGAGTTTCAGGACGCGGGCCACACCGTCGTGTTCATCATCGGCGACTTCACCGGCATGATCGGCGATCCGTCGGGCAAGTCGGCGACGCGCCCCGCGCTTTCCAAAGAACAGGTCGCGAAGAACGCCGAGAGTTACAAGGAACAGGTGTTCAAAATTCTCGATCCGGAAAAAACGGAAACGCGCTTCAACTCCGAGTGGCTCGGCGAAATGAAGTTTGAAGACGTGATTCGCCTCTCCGCCCACGTGACGGTCGCGCAGATGCTGGCGCGCGACGACTTCTCCAAGCGCTACGCGGAGAATCGCCCCATTTCGCTAGTGGAATTCCTCTATCCGCTGGTTCAGGCCTACGACTCCGTCATGGTCGAGGCCGATCTCGAGCTCGGCGGTACCGATCAGCTCTTCAATCTG
>JARFRL010000328.1 GCA_029287275.1 Pontiella desulfatans | reverse complement strand
TTTACGCCTTGGGCATGCACCCAAACCCAAGACCTTGGCGATACACCTTCTTCTTTCAGTATTTGGATTTGCTCGAATCCGGCCTCTGGAGAACCGCCGGTATGGCTGTGTATTGATAAGCCGCTTTCCTTGCTGGTGATCGCCGCGGCACGAACCAGCTTCCGGTCTAGTTCATTCAGGAGTCCGGGATTAACACCGATTTTAATAAAGCCGGGAAAGATATCGGTTCCGTCAATTCCGTTCCGTATTTCCGCAAGCCAGATGGCGGCTAGTTCTTCTGCTGATTTGCTTTTATCGTACTCGGGGATAAACGCGCCGTTTCTTGCTCCATAATACCCGGTGTTTGTGATGATCTGCATGCCGCTCTCTTTCGATATGCGGCGAAGGAGTCGAACGTTTCGACCAATATACCTTGGTGTGCATTCCATCAGCGTCTTGACGCCGTAGGATTTAAGTTCCCGCATGTGCGGAACGGCACGTGCAACGACATCGGCTGGATCATACTTAACGGCCGGGGAATCCGCGCCGGAGAAATCAACGAGGATATGTTCATGTGTGAGGGCGCACCCAAGTTGGTTCGTCGGAATAGGGCCATTCACGGTTATGATTCGAGCCTCCTGCTTCGGAGCACCGAAGCAGGTCGAGGCCATTGCCATACATGTGAAATTCCGACGCTTCATTAATTTCCAGGCTATGGTTTTTTAGAAGCGTCGAATGGCTGAATCGGCTTTCCTGCTTTTCTCCATGCCGAAAACCCTTCCGGATATTCGATCACGTTCGTATAGCCCAGTTTGAGCAGACGCGTTGCCAAGCGATTGCTGAGCTGACATTGCGGACCGCTACAGTAGGTAATGATAAGAGCGTTCTTATCGGGCGCCGCGGCGGTCAGGATGTCGAGAGGGGCTTCCGGAACAACCTGTTTGGCACCGGGTATTGTCGCGGGCGTTTTCGGGCGGGCATCCAGGATAACCACGGGCACATCCGAATTGATGATGGCGGCCAAGGCTTCGGTATTTACCGTTCCTTGGCTGTGTGCATCCGCGGAAGCTTTAGAGGGCTCGGCGGTAACGGTCGATACCGATAATATGGAAACGAGGGCGAGCAACATAATATGACGGGTCATAATCATTCTCCTTTATATTAATCTTCGCGTGCGTCGTATCGTAAAAACTGAACGTTCGAAATGAACGCGGGTTAGCGGTCGAACAACAGGCGTTGGCCGCGGAGGGCGTCGTTGACCTGGCCGTTTTGATAGGCGACCTGTCCGTTGACCAGCGTCGCGGCGATGGTGGATTTGAAGGTGACGCCTTCGAAGGGCGACCAGCCGCATTTGTATTCGATGTTTTCCTTGGTGACGGTGCTGGGTGTTTCGGTGTCGATGAGGACGAGGTCGGCCCAGTAGCCCTCGCGGATGAAGCCGCGTTCGAGGACGTCGAAAATCCGCGCCGGATTGTGGGCGGTTTTTTCCGCGACCATTTCGAGCGGGAACAACTCCACCGCGGTGGTCATGGCGCTTTGGATGAGCGGCAGCCCGGAGGGCGCGGAGCCGTAGGGATTTTGTTTTTCCTCCCAAAGATGCGGCGCGTGGTCGGTGCCGATGGTGTCGATCAATCCGCTCTCCACCGCGGCGCGGATGGCGTCGCGGTCGGCCGGCGTTTTGATGGAGGGGTTGCATTTGATGAGCGCGCCTTTTTCCTCGTAGTCGTCGGAGGAGAACCACAGCATGTGCGGGCAGGCCTCGCCGGTGATCTTCTTGCCGGAGACGGGGCCGGCCTGGAACAGTTCGAGCTCCTTCGCGGTGGTGAGGTGCAGCACGTGGATTTGGGAGCCGTATTTGGTGGCGAGTTCGACCGCGAGCGCGGTGGAGCGATAGCAGGCTTCCTCGGAGCGGATGTTGCCGTGTTCGGTGAAGGGAATGTTCTCGCCGTATTTCTCGCGGGCGGCCTTCTCGTTCTCGCGGATGGTGTTGGTGTCCTCGCAGTGCAGCGAGATCGGAACTTCAACTTTGCCGAAGATGTTTTCCAGCTGTTCCATCCGGTCGACCAACAGGCCGCCGGTGGAGGCGCCCATGAAGAGTTTCACGCCGCAGACGGTTTTGGGATCCATCGCGAGCAGCTCGTCGATGTTGCTGTTGGAGGCGCCGAGGTGGAAGGAGTAGTTCGTGACGCATCGGGTCGCGGCGAGCGCGAACTTGTCCTCGAGGACCGCGTTGGTGATGGCCGCGGGTTTGGTGTTGGGCATCTCCATGACGGAGGTGACGCCGCCGGCGACGGCCGCGCGGGTTTCGGAGTGGAGCGTCGCTTTCTGCTCCAGTCCCGGTTCGCGGCAGTGGACCTGGCAGTCGATCATGCCGGGCAGCAAAGCCTTGCCTTTGGCGTCGATGACCGTGTCGGCCGCGGTGGAGAGGCTGGAAGCGATATTCTCGATCCGGCCGTCCTTGATGAACACGTCGGCGGGGGTGGAGGAACCTTCGTTGACGAGCTTGGCGTTGGTGATGAGTATCGTTGACATACGGGGCACCATATTGCACGCGATGCTCGGTCGCAACGATAAGTAAGCTTATTTTGTGATGATCACCAGCGCCAGCCAGGGGATTAGGTTGAAGGTGATGAAGACAATCTTGTATACGCCCAGATACCCGTAAAGAAAGGCGTTTATGGCTTCCTGGCTTAATCCAAACAGCTTTCCGTGCACACTGTGAATCCAGCTCTTCGCAACCATGCACATGATCGCGGTAAATGTAAACAGGCCCAGATTGATTAGCGTCATCCAGCCGAAGAATTCCCGAATGATTTCCAAGTTCATTTGCTTCCTCCTAATCCTTATCGACAGTCTGTATTTCATTGTGTTGACTGATTTCGCTTAAAATGGATGATCCAAGGTCTTTTCTCAATATTGGAAAAATTTGAGTGGCCAATTCGATGAATCTATACCAAATTAGTGCCAATTAACCGTGAGGCCCGATTTATGAGTGAATATGTACAACCGCGGATCACCGACGAAGAAGCGCTCGACATGCTTCAAAACATGTCGACGGCCGAGCTTATGGGCCGCGCGGACGCGATTCGCCGCGCTCGGCATGGCAACAAAACCTATTACGTGCACAGCCATAACCTCAACCCGACCAATCTCTGCGTGGTCAAATGCAAGCTGTGCTCGTTCTGGCGACCGGAAAACGCGGCGGACGCCTACATCACCTCGCTCGAAGACGCGCGGAAGAATCTCGAAAAGGCCCAGAACTGGAACCTGACCGATCTGCACATCGTGGGCGGCATGATTCCCGAGTTGGACATGAAATATTACGAGGACCTGTTTTCGCTTTCCCGCGAAATGTTGCCCGGCGTGCTGCTGCAGGGCATGACCGCGGTGGAAATCCACTGGATCGCGGGCAACGCCGGCATCACGGTCCGCGAGTGCCTCGAGCGTCTGAAAGCCTGCGGATTCGGTTCGATCTCGGGCGGCGGGGCGGAAATCTTCCATCCGGACGTGCGCAAGAAGATCGCGACCACCAAGATTCTCGCGCAACACTGGCTCGACGTGCACAAGACCGCGCACGAGCTCGGCCTTCCGACCAACGCGACGATGCTGTTCGGTCACATCGAAAAAGACGAGCACTTGATCGATCATCTATCGCGCCTCCGCGAATTGCAGGACGAAACCGGCGGCTTCCAGGCCGTGATTCCGCTGCCGTTCCAAGCCAACGGCAAAGCGCTGGGCGTGAAACACACGCCGAGCGGCGACCGCCAGATCCGCGTCGCGGCGCTGTCGCGCGTCTACTGCGACAACTTCCCGCACGTCCGCATGCTCGTGAACTACATGGACCGCAAGCTGCTCGGCGTGCTGACCCACTCGGGCGTCGACGACATCGGCGGCACCAGCCTCGACGAGCGCATCGCGAAAGAGGGCGGCGCGCCAACGAGCCAAAAGTTCTTCACCGCGCGGGAAATGGAGGATTTCCTCGCCAACCTCGGGCACACGCCGGTGCTGACCAACAGCGTTTACGAGCAGGTCGAGGGCCAGCCGGACGTCAACGCCATTCCGGAAGCGCCGACCGTTTCCAGCCGCTGGAAAACCATTCTCGACCGCGTCGAGGCCGGCGAGCGAATCAACGCCGAAGACGCCGCGATCCTGTATGACGAAGCGCCGTTCCAAGAACTCGGCCGCGTCGCCGACCTCCGGCGCCGCCAAGCGGTTCCGGGCGACCTCGCGACTTACGTGTTCGACAAAAACCTGAACACCACCAACGTCTGCGTCGTCGACTGCAAATTCTGCGCGTTCTACACCAAGCAGGAAAAAGACAACGCCTACGTCAAAAGCCCCGAGGAAATCGTCGAACAGGTCAAAGCCGCCGCGGCGGCGGGCGCGACCCAGATCCTGATTCAGGGCGGGCTGCACCCGGAGCTGAAGCTGGAGTATTACGAAGCCTGTCTGTCGGGCATCCGCGACAACGTCGACATTTGGATTCATTCCCTGTCGCCAACCGAAATCGAATTCATGGCCAAGATGGAGCACATCTCCATCAAGGAGTGTCTGCAGCGGTTGAAAGACGCGGGGCTGCAATCGCTGCCGGGTGGCGGCGCGGAGATTCTCAACGACGAGGTGCGCAAGCGCATCAGCCCCAAGAAAACGCGTTCCAAGGCGTGGCTGGACCTGATGGAGGACGCGCACTCCATCGGCCTGAAAACCACCGCCACCATGGTGTACGGCTTCGGCGAAACCAACGAGCAGCGCATCGAGCATTTCATGAAAGTGCGCGATCTACAGGATAAAACCGGCGGATTCACCGCGTTCATCCCCTGGAGTTTTTCTCCGGACATGACGGATCTCGAGTGCCAGCGCCTGCAAAACGGCGTCGACTATCTGCGTTTGATCGCCATGGCGCGGATCATCCTCGACAACGTGCCGCATCTGCAGGCCGGTTGGGTGACGGAAGGGCCGGACGTCTCGCAACTCGCGTTGCAGTTCGGCGCGGACGACTACGGCGGAGTGCTGATGACCGAGGAGGTGGTCAGCGCGACCGGCGTCGATTACAAAGTGGATGAGGATCTCGTGGTGCATCTCATTCGCGAGGCGGGCTGGATTCCTTCGCAACGCACCACGCAATACGACACCATCAAGGTGTACGACGAAGAGATGACGGGAGCGTGAAGCGTGACGATTGAAGCGTAATTTTAAATCGGTCACGCCTCATGAATCACGACTCACGAAACAACATGGCTAAAAATGTTTTAGGCGGCGATCTGATTCCTTGCAGCATGGATCCGGTGACGGGTTTTTTCCGCAACGGGAAGTGCGACACGCGCCGCGACGACCAGGGCATGCATACGATCTGCGTGCTGATGACCGACGAATTCCTCGCGTTCTCGAAGGAACGCGGGAACGACCTCTCCACGCCGGTCCCGGAGTTTGGCTTTCCGGGCTTGGACGCGGGCGACTACTGGTGCCTGTGTTTGTCGCGGTGGATTCAGGCCTACGACCTCGGCATGGCGCCGCTCATCAAGCTGGAATCCACGCACGCCTCCGTGCTGGAATTCATTGAATTGAGCATGCTCGAGGAATACGCGGCGATCGAATAGCCGCTCTGGTCCGGAAAATGCTCCTGTGCGGTGATCCATGGTTGAATTCTCCATATCCGCGATCCTCGACGGGCTAATACATCTCGGCGCGTTCCTTTTGGTCTGCATGGGATTGTATATGTTTCTCAAACTGGTCGCCCGCGATAAGTTCGAGACCAACTTTTTCCGAACCATTGTCGTCGTCGCGGCCTTCGTGGTGGGCAAGGTCTACCTGACCAACAACACGGAATGGGCCCAAAACATCGTCGTTCAAATCGCGGTTCTTGGTGGCGTCGTGTTGCTGCTCACATTGCAATTCCTGAAAACGGGGCCGTTGGTCGGGCTTCTCGCCTCGATGCTCCTGGTCGCGATGGGGATCGGCGCGGAAAGGGGCGCCGTGGCGTTTTCCGCCAAAGTGGCTCCGGAAGGCCCGACGTTCGCGGAATACATGGGCGTCGCCCAACAGGCCATCGAGAAAAACAAGGCGCTGGAAGACCTCAAGCCGACCGACGTGGACGTGGTCGACGTCGTACGAAAGGGGCTCGACGCGCTCGCCACGCTCACCGCGGAGGACGAGATGGACGCGATGACGTCCGACTTCAACCACGGCATGTCGCTCTTCGCCGAGCGCAAGGCGTGGACGGACAGCCTGACGCCGGAGGAAAAACTCGCCTACCGCGAGGAGATGGCCGCGTTTCTCGCGGAGCAGGGCATCGCCGAGGACCGCTACTCGCTCGCCGCGATGAAGGACGTCAACCCGACCAATCTCGTCGCGCTCGCGGATCTCTTCAGCGAGCTGGGCGACGAGAACGTCGCGGAAGAGGAGCGCGTTCGATCCATCTCCGAATCCATCGCCCAGATCACCGCCAACCTTGGCGGCTTCAACTTGACCGACGAGAACAAAGCGATGCTGCGGGAGTTCGCCGAGATGGTCGGCAAGGACGACATGAAGCAGGCGGTCGAAAAGGCGCGGCAGGATCTGGAGGCCGTCAAAGGCGACGACGAGTTCCTCGCCACCGCGCTCGCCGCGATGATGCAAACGCGATCCGATCTACCCATGGACCAAATGCTGGGCGAGTCTGAAGGCGAAGGATTCATGAGTCTGGATTCGCTGAAGGCCATGGCGTCGAACCACTGGAAGAAAGAGGGCAAGGATCCCGCCGCGGAATGGATGTCGTTTGGGCCGCCGGTCGTGGTCGAGATCGTCGAAGTCGTTGAAGTCGTCGATGACGCCGCGGCTCCGTCCGCGGTCGAGCGGAAGTACGTTCCGCCGCCCCCCGATCCCTTCATCAAGATCACCACGCACCTCGGCGTGGTACTCGTGCCGAACGATGACGCGGAAATGCATGAATGGATCGCCGCGGCGCAAAGCCTGGAAATCAAGGGCTACGTATCGCTTGGGAACGAAGTCGTGATCCTGCGTCCCGATGGCGTCATGATGCGCAAAGGCGAAATCTGGGAGCTGGCCCGATCGGGGTATACCTATCATTTCGCGATCGACCGGATCATGAAGAACCGGGTTTCGCTCAAAGCCGATGGGCGCGCGCCCACCGCAACGATTCAGTAGGTTTTTCGCCGCCGGTTTAGAAAAGTCCCGTGACCTTGCCCGTTTCAACGTCCACGTCGATCTTGCGGAATCCGGGATCGCTACCGGTGCCCGGCAACAATTTGATCGCGCCCGCGACCGGAACCACGAATCCCGCGCCTTTGTAAATCAGCACGTCGCGGATCGGCAGCGTCCAACCGGTGGGGCGACCCTTCAGGTCGGGATCGTGCGAGAGACTCAAGTGGGTTTTCACCATGCACATGCCCATTTGCGCGGCTTCGGGGTCGTTCTGGAAAAGAGTGATTTTGCGCTCGGCCTCGTCCGACCATTCCACGCCGTCCGCGCCGTAGATTTCCGTCGCGATTTTTTCGACGCGGTCCTTCAACGGAAGATCGAGATCGTAGAGATGCTCGAACTGGTTTTCCTCCTCGCACGCGGCGACCACC
>JARFRL010000297.1 GCA_029287275.1 Pontiella desulfatans | reverse complement strand
CAGATTGTCACGGGCGGGGCCGGCTTCATCGGCAGCAACATCGTCAAGGAACTAAACGCGCGCGGAGAGGACGATATTCTGATCGTCGATTCGCTGGGCATGGGCGAGAAGTGGAAGAATCTCGTGGGGCTGCGTTACGAGGATTATCTCGACAAAGGCGATCTGTTCACCGTGCTCGCGGATGGACTGCTCGACGAGGTGGAGACGGTTTATCATCTCGGCGCGTGCAGCGCGACGACCGAGAAGGACGCGGACTATCTCGCGGACAACAACTACGGATTCACCCGCGCGCTTTGCGAGGAGTGCCTGGCCAACGACGTCCGGTTCGTCTACGCCTCGAGCGCCGCGACGTATGGCGACGGAAATCTGGGCTATTCCGACGCGGACGCGGAGACGCCGAAGTTCAAGCCGCTGAACATGTACGGATATTCCAAGCACATGTTCGACCTGTGGGCGCTGAAGGCGGGCGTCGCGGGAAGGATCGCGGGCATGAAGTATTTCAACGTCTACGGGCCCGGCGAGGCGCATAAGGACGACATGCGTTCGGTGGTTCACAAATCCTACCACCAGATCCTGGAAACGGGCGAGGTGAAGCTGTTCAAGTCCCACCGCCCGGATTACAACGACGGCGAGCAGGTGCGTGATTTCGTTTACGTGAAAGACGCGGTCAACGAGACCCTCTGGTTCGGCGAGAACAAGCAGGTCGGCGGCGTTTTCAACTGCGGAACCGGCACGCCGCGCACGTGGGTGGATCTGGTTTCGGCCGTGTTCAGCGCGATGGGCCGCGAGCCGAACATCACGTTCATCGACATGCCGGATCACCTTCAGGGCAAGTATCAATATCACACGCAGGCCGATTTGACCAAATTGCGGGCCGCGGGCTACGACGCCGACTTCACCGCGCTGGAGGACGGGGTCGCGGACTATGTTCAGAAGTATCTGATGGCCGAGTGATGGCCGTCAGCATCGCCGAGATGATCCTGCTGGGGCTGCTGGCGGATTGGCTCTTCCGCAAGCTTCGGATGCCGGGATTGCTGGGCATGCTGTTTGTGGGCGTTTTGTTCGGGCCCTATGTTCTGAATTTGATGGAGCCGGGCTTTCTGGCCGCTTCGCGGGATCTGCGGGTGATCGCGCTGATCATCATTCTATTGCGCGCGGGGCTCGAGCTCAGCCGCGACGTGCTGAACCGCGTGGGCAAACAGGCGTTGCTGATGTCGTTCGTTCCCGGGTTGCTCGAGGGCGGAACGATCGCCTTGCTCGGGCCGAGTTTTCTTCCTTTAACTCATCTGGAATCGGCGATGCTGGGCTTCATCGTCGCGGCGGTTTCGCCCGCGGTGGTGGTTCCCATGATGATTGGATTCATCGAGCGAAAAATGGGCGCGAAGAAGGGGATTCCCACGATGATCCTCGCGGCGGCCTCGTTGGACGACGTGATCGCGATCGTGATTTTCTCCGTGTTTCTCGGGATTTATACCGGCTCCTCGGAAAGCGCGTTTCTGAAGTTCGCGGGCATTCCGATTTCAATCGTGGCGGGCATCGCGGTCGGTTTGCTCGTCGGTTGGATTCTGCTCCGCCTGTTCGAGCGGTTTAATCCGCGGGCGACGAAGCGGACGCTGATCTTGATCGGCGTCTCCATTCTGCTGGTCCGCGCCCAATCCGCGCTTGAAGGAATCGGCGTTCCGTTCGCCGCGTTGCTGGCCGTCATGGCGGCGGGGTTCATCATGCTCGAGAAGCGCGAGAAGATGGCGCACGAGATTTCCTCGAAACTCGGGAAGCTGTGGGTTTTCGCGTCCATCATGCTGTTCACGTTGGTGGGGGCGCAAGTGGATGTTTCGTTGGCTTGGCGTACCGGGCTCGCCGGGTTGGGGCTGATCGCGTGCGGCCTGCTGGCGCGGAGCGCCGGCGTTTTGTTGTCGCTGATCGGAAGTCCGCTGACCAAGCGGGAGCGCGGGTTCGCGGTGGTGGCCTATTGGCCGAAAGCCACGGTGCAAGCCGCGATGGGCGCGGTGCCGCTGATGGCGATGCGGGCGTCCGGCATGGAACCATCCCCCGGAAACATCATTTTGGCCGTCGCCGTGATGAGCATCATTTTCACCGCTCCGCTCGGCGCTTTCGCGATCAAACTCGTGGGAGAACGAGTGCTCAACGTCGAGTCGAACACCGAGCCGACGGCGTTGGAAGCGTTTAACGCGAGCCGCTAGTGAAACGTTCCGTACATCAGCGGTTGTTGATAGTCAATCGCGGGCAACTTGTCCGCGAACAGCACGATCAGGGCGAATAAAAGCGCCAACGTTCCGATAATCATCACGATGCCCCAGAACGCCTTTTCATGCGTGAGACGCCGCGAAAACCGCGCCGCTTTGGCTCCTTCATCTCGAGCCACGCACTTCCAGTGCTTAATTGTGTGAGCCGCGTTCATTTGATCCTCCCTCCATCGTCTTGGACAGTAAAGAGATATGCAGGTTCATTTCCTTGGCAGCCTTTCAGGCGACATAATTGTAGGTTCCGCGGTCGCGGGGGCGGATCGTTTATCGACCATTTCGGTCCCGTTTTTAGGGGATTAGCGCGGCTATTTTTAACGGTTAATTGGCTTGAATTGTTCCTTAAGAAATATAGGTTGGTACGAATCGCGATAAATAGGCGCCGCGGCTATCTCGAGGCGCGCGGTAGGCGATGAAAGGGTGGCCCTCCAGGGCCAGTCATAGATTTCGACAGACTCTACGAGGGATGAATATATGAAGTTTTTCAACCGTATAGGTGGCAGCGCGCTCAAGGCGTCGATGTTGGCCGCGCTGTTTTGTTCCGGAGCCGCGCTCGCTCAGGATTACAAGTCCATGGGCATCACCGGGGTGGTGGGCAGCGCGGACCGCATGTTGCAACGCGGCGATTACAGGGGCGCGATTCCCGCGCTAGAGGAAGTGATCAGCCGCACGGGGGGGCTAACCGATCCCACAGGAAAGGACACCGCTCAAACCTGCCGGTTCCAGCTCGCCCGCGCCTATTATCAGGTGGGCGACTTTGCGTCCGGCATGGGGGTTCTCGAAGACTATCTCGAAAACGAACCGCGAAAAAAAGAACGCCTGGCGCTGCGCATGATGGCGCAGGGATTTTTCGATACCGAGGACTGGGATAAAATCGAATCGCTGGCCGACCGTTTGCTGGCGTTGCCCGACCTTGAAAAGGACGATCGCTACAACGCGAACCTCCTCCTGGGCCAAGCTCGCTACCGTCTCGAAAAGTGGACGGAAGCGGTCGATCCGCTGAGCTACGCCGCGGAGTTCGCGAAGGAAGAACAAGTGCGGGGACTGTGCCAGATCATGATCGTGCGCGCTCTGGTGGAGGCCGAGAACTGGAGCGTTCTGTTCGGAAAGCTTCCGGCCATCTATCGCACCGATTCCAAATACGACATCAATCTGAACCTCACGCTGATGAAAGCCGGCAAGGCGCTGTACGAACAGGATGATTTTCTCAACGCGCTGTTGCTTTACCGGTGGGTGCTTCCCCGCGAGGAGTTGCTTGATTTCGCCAACAAGCGGGTGACCCGGTTGGAAAAAAAATTGCAGGCCGACGTGAAGCGCGGCATTGCAGACGCGGAAATCGAGGAACGCCGAGGACAAATCACGAACATACAGGAGTCGATGACGACCCTGCGCGAGCTTCCTCCCTACGAGGATGAGGTCACGTTTCGCATTGGCCAGATTTACGCGACGGTCAAGCGCTACTGGGAAGGCTACGTGCTCTTCGACAAGCTTTATCAACAGGACCGCGACGGCGAACTCGGTGAAGCCGCCATGTTGCAATCCGTTCTGATCCTCTACGACGTCGGTGAAATCGCCCGCGCCGAAGAGCGTATTCTGCTCTATCTGACCGAGAAGCCGGATGGCATTTACGCCCGCACCCTGCTTTCGATGATGATGCGCGACAATCTGATCAAACAAAACTTCGCCCGCGTCGTCGAGCTTCGCACGCACGTGGAGGCGGTGCCCGCCCCGCAAACTGAAGACGATCGGAGCTTGCAGGCGGACCTGCATTTCATGCTTTCGTTCGGTTATTTCCAGAGCCGCGAATACAAATCCGCCGGAGAGCAGTTCGGCGTCATTCTCGACGACTACGCGAAGAGCGATCCCGCTCCTGATTCCGAATACTATCGCGGCATGACCTATTTGATGGTCGGGGACTACAAGAACGCGCTCAACGACTTTAAAGGCTACCAGCAAAACAACGAGTATGGCGAGCACGTGGCCGCGTCGCTCTTCCGCGAAGCCGTCTGCGAATTCGGTCTTGAAAACATCGCCGAGGCCGAGGCCGCCTTCTCCAAATTCATTGAAACGTTCCCCGAAAACGGGCTCGTGTCCGAGGCCTACTCCATGCGCGGCGACATCGAGGCGTCCAAGGAAGCCACCAACGATGATCCCTACACGTTGGATCGCGCCTTGGCCGACTATCGAAAAGGCATCGACAAAGCCACCACGCAGATGCAGGCGTCCTACGCGGCGTTTCAGGCGGCCAAAGTCTACAAGCTGGAGTACAAGTGGCAGGAAATCATCGATCTGATGAACTACTACATGGACCGATGGGAAGAACAAGCCGATGTCGCGGAGGCCGTCTTCTGGGTCGGCCAGGCGCAGATCGAGCTTGGCCAGGTCGACGAAGCGGTCGCGGCCTATCTCGACTCGATCGAGCGCTTTGGCAATGATGCGACGCAACAAGGCGTCGATAAAATCATGCTCGAACTCATCAAGGTCGCCAGCGGGCATCTCTCCGATGAGGACCGCGAAGGACTCGCGGTCAAGCTCAAGCTGAAACAGACCAACATCGACGCGCGCGCCACCGTCCTGCTGCTTCGCTTGCGGGTCGCTCAGGCGATGTTGCAAGGCGACGACATCGCGGCGGCGCTCGGCGCCGAGCTGCTCGAGCAGAACGTGGATCTGACGATCACCTCGCCGGCGTCTCTCGCGCTCATGTGCGACGCCGCGGCCAAAACCGGAAACATCGACGAGATGGAGCGGCTTTCCGACTACTTCATGACCACGTACGAGGAGTCCGAGCTGCTGTGGCACGCGTATCGCGCCAAAGCCGAAAAGAGCAAAGCGGAAGGCGATGACTGGGGCGTGCTGCAAGTCATCGACGACGCGCAAGGCATGTTCGGCGCGGACCCGGACATGGGCTGGGCGCAGATCCTCAAGGCCGAAACCGAATTCAAGATGGAGAAATACGCGGAAGCCGAGGCTTCCTACAACATGGTCATGGGCGTCGCGGAATGGCGCGGCCCACTCTTCGCGGAAGCGATGTACGGCATGGGCAAATGCCGCCTGGCCAAAGGCGATCTCGAGGCCGCGCACTCCTTCTTCCAACGTGTTTATCTCCTCTACAAGAGCTACTCCGATGGCGACTGGGCCGCGAAAGGCTATCTCGCCGCCGCGGACGTGGCCTTCAAGATGGGCGAAGAGGAAAAAGCCGTCAACACGCTGAAAGCCATGTTGGAGGACGTTTACACCAACACGAATCCGCTGGCCGAACAGGTTCGCCAACAACTCAAAAAACTTGGGGTTGAATAATGAATGGAAATTTTATCACGCTAACGCTCGCGGGCGTCTTCGCGCTGAGCGCCGCGCTCGAAGCGGCCCAGCTGCCCGCTAAACTGGTCATGCCCGGTGACAAATCCTGGGAAGGAACGATCATCGCCCGCGACGGCGAGTGGATCGAGTTTCAGACCGGGACCTCGGCCCGCGCCATCCGCATCGGCGCGAAAACGGTCAAGGAATTGGTTTTCGAAGTGAAGATCGATTCGGACAAGCTCAACGAAATGAACCGCAATCGCGAATACGAGCGCATCATCAGCTCGCTCGATCGCGTGTTGGCGCCCTTCGCCGAATTCGGAGACATTCCGTCGAACCTGACGGTCTACAAAGCGTTGCTGATGGAGCTGCGCTACAAGACCGGCGACTATGATAAATCCATGGCCTACGCCGATCAGATCATCATGGACGACCGCGATCCCGCGTTGCAGGACAAAAGCCGCGTCTTCAAAGCCTTGTCCTTGATCGGGGCCGGGCGCGTCGACGAAGCCGAGAAGCTGATGGCCGAATACGGTTGGAGCGAAGGCTTGGAGGACGACGCCTCTCCCGAAAAGCTGTACATCACGGCGAAGTTGCTGGCGCTGAAAAAACAATACGCCGACGCCATGGAGCTGGTCGCGAAGATCATCGCGTTCAATAGTCAGGATCCGGACTGGATGCAACCGGCCGAACTGCTTTGCGCGGAAATCTACACCGAACTCGGCGCTCAGAATCCGATGATGTATGACTCCGCCGAGGAAGTGATCCGCCAGATTTCGCTGTTGTACAAGAACACCAATGAAGACGATCAGGCGCAAAAGCTGAAAATCCGCATCGAGGGGCTGCGCGCCGAGCAGGAACTGAAACAATCTGAAGAAGTTTAACCGACAGAAGAAGGAGTAATTAAAATGACGAAAAAAATTATTAAAGTGGCGTTTTGCTTGAGCCTGATGATGGGACCGGTCGCGTTCGCGCAGGAGGCCTCCGGGGACGCGGGCCAAGAGCAGGCGGCCAACGTCCAACAGACCACGCTTTGGCAGATGATCAAACAGGGTGGTTGGGCCATGTGGCCGCTGGGTCTGATGTCGATGGGCATGGTGTATTTCACCGTTCAGAACGGGCTCGCTTTGCGCGAGAAGGTGTTGCTTCGCCCCGACCTCATGCCTGAGTTCATTCAGCTCATGAAAGACAAGAAGCTCATCGAGGCCCATAGCCTTTGCAAAGAGAATGAAACCCTCTTCACCTATGTTTTCCAAGCGGGACTCGAGCGTTGCTCCACCACGCGGGAAATCAATTTCGGTAAAGTGAAAGAGGCGATCGACGAAGCCTCCACCGAGGAAATCACCTCCTACATGAAGCCGATCGACTACCTTTCCATTATCGGCGCCACCGCTCCGATGATCGGACTGCTCGGAACGGTATCAGGCATGATCAAGGCCTTCCAGACCATCGGCTCCCAGGGCATGGGCAAGCCGGAAGCGCTCGCGGGCAACATCGGTGAAGCGCTCGTGACGACCGCGACCGGTCTGTTGATCGCGATCCCGTCGATGCTGGCCTACTACTACTTCCGCAACAGCTTCATCAAATCAACCGCGACGCTCGGCCGCAACATCGGCGGATTGCTGGACACGCTCGAAACCGGCGAACTTCCGCTCGGATTCGAAAGCGCTGGCGAGTAAGTCGGGCTCTATTGATGCCTGTGTGTAGTCAATCCCTCCCAAGCGAGGTGTGAAATGAAAATTAAAGGACCAAAAAGAGACGATGTCGCGATCGACATGGGGCCGATGATCGACCTCGTGTTCCTGCTGCTCATCTTCTTTATGGTGGCCTCGGTGGTGACGGAACTCGAAAAGGTGGAGATCGATATTCCCGAATCCTCTCACGCCAAGGTTCCCGATGACACCAAAGACCGCATGATGCTTTCGATCGACGCGAACAATCAGGTCTACGTGGGCACCCGACCGGTGACCATCGACGAGCTGAAAGCCGAGATCGACATGGAGTTGGAGCTGAACGAGAATCTGCGCATTCTCATTCGCGCCGACCAGCGCGTGGAATACAAAACCTGCAAGGATATCATGATCGCCTGTGGCGAAGTCGGCGCCACCGACCTCATCTACGCGACCTTTGAGGAGTAACGATGAAACTTATTGAAGAAATGATGAATAAAAAGGCGGAGCTTGAAATCGCTCCGTTGATTGACGTCGTGTTTCTGTTGCTCATCTACTTCATGGTGACCGCGTCGTTGATCAAAAAGGAAGCGGACCTCTCCTTCATGCTTCCCGCCAAAATCGACGTGCCTGAATCGCTCGATCTGCCCATCGAGGTGCTGATCGAGGTTTCGGAGCTCGGCGACATCATCATCAACGGCATGATCTTCGGCAACGACCAGCAGAATCTGGACGATCTGATCGGCCAGCTCATGTCGCTGAAGGAAGCGGCCGACGCGTCGAAGAGCGATTTGATCGTGAACATCATGCCGGCGGACAAAGCGTTGCATGGCCGCATCATCCGCGTCATGGACGCGTGCGCGGCGGCCAAGGTGAAAAACATGTCGTTCAGCATGTCGATGTAGAGTGGGTGGCGGCGTCCCGTCGCGGGGCGCGGCTTTTTCAAGCCCGAGAACGAACGCTTCCGGCGCGTTCAACGAAAAAAACGAAGAGGGTCTGTTTGATAGACGTATAAGATACGCGATCGAATCGATTGGGCCGCCGGAACACGAGTTTTAACGAGGTAAGAACATGTCAGACACGAAAAAGAAAAAGGGCTATTTCGCCAAGCACTCCAAGTCCAGCGCGGCGATGATCAGCCTCGGCATTCACGCGGTGCTGATTTTGGTGGCGGTCTCCTTCGTCGCCGTGACCGTCATTCAGAAGGACGAGCAGAAATTCGAGGCGAAGGAAGTGAATCGCCCCAAGCAAAAGCTCAAAAAACTTCAGGTTCCGGTCAAGGTGAAGAAAAACAAGCCGAAGCCGAAGTTGCGTAAACGCGTCGTGGTTAAAAACGTCCAGCGCAAGACGCCCGAGTTCAAAATGCCGGAAATCACCGGGGTCAAGGGCGGCCTGGGGAACGTCGGCGATGGCGCCGGTGGGGTTGAAAGCATTGGCTTCACCATGCCGGAAATGAATTTCTTCGGCGCGAAGGCCAAAGGCGAGAAGGTCGTGTTCGTGGTCCACTTCGGACCGGCTACGATGGAGCAGAACGATCAAAACAATCCCTTCACGCGGATGACGGCCTTGACGATACGCAAGCGCCTCACCGACCTGATTGAAGGCCTTCCCGAATATACGCTGTTCAACATCGCCGCTTACTACGCGGGGCAGTGCGCGCCGATGGACCCTCAGATGATGCTGGCCTCCGCGGGGAACAAACAGAGGGTCTCGGAGTGGATGGGCGACGCCAACCCGGTGGAAGGCGGTGTCTATGATCACGCGTTGGACAACGGCTATGGCCAACTGGCGGAAGCGGCCAAAATGTCGTACCCGAAACGGGTGGATGGTCTGCCTTACTACTCTTTGAAGTGGGCCTATCCCTACGAGGTTCCGAGTTCAATCAAAAAGAAATATGTTCCTGACGCGTGGGAAGGTTTCGTGCATTGGGGGCGCGGAGTCGCTTGGTCGATTCTAGAGCAAAAGCCGGACACCATTTTCATTTTAACCACCAACTATATCGATGGATGGAGCGTGTCCGCGAAGCAGTCGCAAAAAGATAATGTCCCCGAACATCCGGATGAACCGGTTAAAATGGCGGCCGCGCTGCAAAAGATGTGCATGGATGTTTACGGTCCGGACAAAAAGCAATGGCCGACCATCAATGTCGTTGTTCTCGCGCGGGCGGGCGCGGACGGGAAGGCTGCCAACAGGATTCTGAGCGAAGAGTTTGCTCCCATTGTCAAAAGGTTCAAAGGGGATGGCTCGGTAATTGATGACATCAAAAAGTACATGACGGAGGCCGAGCAGGATCTTCTTCGGAAATATCAGGCCGAATATGGCAACCTAGGTAGCGGAGATAATGATAATTAGCGCGTCCCGTTCGCTGGATCAAAAAGCCCGGTTTCGCCGGGCTTTTTTTTCGACCTTCGACTCGGTGAAAGGGGCCGCTCTTTGGAAGGTCGCGCGGGGTAATATGACGGACGGGGAAAGCGCTTTGATCGAGGAGCGCGGAAACTCGCCGCGAATGAGCGTGAAAGAGAGATCGGTTCCTAGGATTTCTATTGAAAGGCCCTCCGCGGAGGGCCTATTGTTTTATTCCGCTTTTACAATAGTTTGGTTTTGGTTTTCAAACCGGATTTTTCGGCCGCTTCCGGCGAACAGAGCACGGATGCCGCGGCGTTCTCGAAGGCGCGCGCGAGCGTTTCGCCGAACGCGTTGAAATGATCCTGGGTCGTGGCCAATACCTCGTCGCGTAATCGCTGCCGCCTTTCATCGCTGTAACCAAGCAGGTGCCGCATGCAGCTGGTGTAGCCCTTGGCGTCGGGAAGCTGATACGCGTCGAGCGTGCCGATCGCACCGATCAGCGCGCGAGTCAGTTCGTCGTCGCTCAACTCGAGGTTTTTCAGGTAGTCGCCGGTGGCTTTGTAGATTTCCAACGATTGCTCGAGATTAGGATCGCGGTAGGACGCGAACGTGAAGACGCCGGAGCGTTGGTCGAAGGAGCACATGCCGCCATACGCGCCGCCTTGCACGCGGATCTTCTCCCACAGCCACGCCGTTTGCAGATAGCGCGTGATAACCAGCGCGGACCCGTGCGTCTCGTAGCCCGTGTCGAACAGGTTCGCCGCGAGGCCGACGTAGTTCACCATCGTCGGAGCGGTCAGCGCTTCGGAATGGGGAAGCGTGGCGCGGTTCCAGTTCTTGGCCGCGAAGGCTTCGTTGACGGGAAGGTCCTCGAGGAAGTGGTTCACCGCGGTGAGCGTCGCGGGCATCGCGGCCGGATCGACCGTCACGTTGATCACGACGCTCTCGCGGTCGAGCAGGTCGCTCAGGATTTTCCGCATGCGTTGGGCGACCGCGTTCCAGTCCGTATCGATCAGCTCGGCGAGCTTTCGGATGAAGAAGAGCGCCTCGACGCCACCCATCTGTTCGCTGACCCAATGGGCTTCGTGGTGGTGGGCTTTCAGGCGCGTCGTCACCGCGGAGTGGCCGCGGGGAACCACGCTGGTTTCCAGTTCGGATTTATGCTCGAGCACGATCTGTTTGAAGCGCTCCCGGTCGTTGAAGTTCGGCCGCGTGAGCACGTCGCGCAGGATCGCGAGCAGCTCGTCGGTTTGGCCGATCATGCACTTGCCGCGCAGGAAAAAACGGCAGACGCTTTTTTCGGAGTTCTCGAGCGCGGAGAGAAAGGGGCCGCCATGCACGCCGCCGGTGTTTTTCGAGATCCGCTGCGATAGCGCGACGTAATCCTCGTCCAGCGTGCCCATCTCCAGCAACGCGCTTCCGAGCAGGGCGGCGTAGGGGATGTCTTCTTGGTCCAGACCATGAAGATCCAGCCCAAGATCAAGATAGAGAACGCCGTTGGTGAACAACTCGTGCGTCACCACCTCCGCGCCGCGAAGGGTTTCGACTCCACGCCCGATGGTTCGAATCTCGGAGGCGAGATCGCCGCGGCCCAGCAGGGGAATGGTCGCGAGCGCTTCCTCGGAGTCGGGGCTTTCCTGCAGCTCGAGCAACCTGCGGGTGTTCTCGATGACGTCGGCGATTCGCTTTTCGTCCATGCCGGCTTTGATGGTCGCCAGGCGCGCCTTTTCCTCGGCCTCTTCCTTCGCGGCGTGTTCCGCGTCGGGAACGAGCGTGACGATGGAGCGATGGGTGTTGTTGATGAAATTGTCGCGGATCATTCGCTCGAAATACCCGTCTTGGGCCGCGTTCGCTTTAAGTATGCGCAGCGGCCCCTCGAACGCGATCAGTTCCAGCGGATCGGCGTCGTAAATCCAGGCGTTGAGCGATTTGAGCCAGAGGGAAAGCCCCCGCGGGAATCCGCCGGAGTTGTTCTCGCGCAATTCGAATTCGAAGGTGTTGAGCGCGGCCTTGACGTCTTCCGGATCGACTCCGTTCGCGGCGATGTCTTCGAAGGTTTGGAAAACGAGCGCCTCGGCCTTTTCCAGATCCGCGCTCTCGACGCCCTTCAGGCCGATGGAATACATCATCTGAATCATGTGCGTTTCGATGCCGCCGCCCGTGATGTCCTCGCCGAGGCCGGATTCGATCAGCGCTTTGCGCAGGGGAGAGGCCGGGGTTCCGAGCAGGATGTGGTCGAGCAGATTGAACGCGAACACGGTTTCCGCGTCGGTGGGCGAAGGCAGCAGCCAGTTGACGCAAAACATGGGTCTCGGGTCTTCGTCGTCCTCGGAAACCGCGTACGATTTCTCGACCCGGACGGGCGCGGGCAGCGGCCGTTGCGGTTCGATCGATGAGTCGGGGACGATCTTCGCGAACTCGCCGAGATACGCCTCCAGCAGCTCGAAGCGCTCCTCCGCGGGATCATCGCCATAGAAAAAGAACCGCGCGTTGGAGGGGTGGTAGAAGGATTTGTGAAACGCGGTGAACTGTTCGTAGGTCAGGTCGGGGATCTTTTTGGGATCGCCCCCCGAATCGAGTCCGTAGGTGGTGTCGGGATACAGCGAGTGCTGCGAGGCTTCCATCAACAGCGAATCCGGCGAGGAATAGACGCCTTTCATCTCGTTGTACACCACGCCCTTGAACTTCAGATCGTCTTCCGGCGACGTCAGTTCATGGTGCCAGCCCTCCTGCATGAAGAAATCCCGGGTGATCCGCGGATGGAACACCGCGTCGAGATACACGTCCACCAGGTTGTGAAAATCCTTTAGGTTCTGGCTCGCGACCGGGTAGCAGGTTTTATCCGGATAAGTGAACGCGTTGAGGAACGTCTGCAAGGAGCCCTTCAGCAACTGAACGAAGGGATCTTTGACCGGATATTTCTCCGAGCCGCACAGCACGGTGTGCTCCAAAATGTGCGCGACGCCGGTCGAGTCGGAGGGCGGCGTGCGGAACGCGACGCCGAAACACTTGTTTTCATCGTCGTTTTCCATGGAAAGAATCTCCGCGCCCGTCGGGACGTGGCGGTAGATCTTCGCCAGCGTGTTCAGTTCCTTGACTTCCTCGGCGCGTACCAACTCGAAATTGTTCAAAACAAACCTCCAATTAAATGGCTGACATCATTATCGGAACCGCGTGTGAATATCCACACAATTGCGGGGAAATGGGCCGAACGCGGCCGGCATGTTTTCTAGGTTGATGATTGCTCGAATAGGCGCTTCGCTATAGCTTGATGTTTCGTGCGAAAAGAAGGCCGCAAGCTTCGGGGGAAGAGCATGTTCAAGGGGAAATTGTTTAACGCGTGGGTATCGGCCTTGTTGCTATGCGGCTTGCTCGCGTGCCGCGGATACGCCGTGAGCGGGGCTGGCGCGCGGGAAATTCATCTTCGTCAAAACGCGCGGGATGTCGCCCCGGGCTTGTCGGCGGAGCAACTCAATCTGGCGAATCAAGCACGCGGAACCGGGCTCGAGATTCAGCTTCGGGGCGGCTGGGAAACCCGCGTCAACGCGCGCGGTCGAAACCTGGGCCTCCGCGGATCGTTTTCCAAAGGGCGGGGGCTGGCGGTCCGCGGGACCGGCGCCTATGGCGATGACGCCGTCGCGGTTTTGGATAATCTCTCCGGCGTGTTGGGCGCGATCCACGCGGAAAAGGAGTTCGTTCCCCGCGAGGTGAAGCAAGACGGGTTGGGTTTTCATCATGTCCGGATCAGTCAGCGCCATTCGGGTCTCAAGGTGGTTGGCGGAGATCTGATCGTTCACTTCAACGGGGCGGACAAGCCCTATCAGGTGAACGGAACCTACGTCCCTGGAATCGACGTGGAGCTTCAGCCCGCGCTCGACCCGAAGGCCGCGATGGAGCTGGCCGTTAAAGACCTCGCCGCGCTGGGAGAAACGGACGCCGCGGTCCGTGGCGAGCCGGAGTTGGTGGTTTTCGCGTTCGGACGGGCGCCCGTGCTTGCCTATGAACTGGTCGTGTCCACCGCGGCCGCCGCGACCAAGGCGCCGGGATTCTGGCGGTATTGGATCGACGCGCGGAACGGCGAAATCGTCTCGCGTTACAACGACACCAAAGACGTCGCCGCGCCGACCCCCGGAGGAGCGAGCGCGACCATCACGGGAAATATTCTCGCGGGCGAAGGTGGCGGGGTCGGCAGCGTTACCGGGTCGTTTGAAAACTCGGTTTACTACCTCTACAACAACGATCTCAAGTGGTTCATCTACAACGTCTCGACCTCGGCCGCCTATGACGACGCCGACACCTACGCGCACCGCGACGCCGACGACTGGGGAATCTCCGACTGGATCGAAATGTCCGCGGCGATCAATTTCAACGCCACGCAGGCGTACTTCAAAAACACGCATGGCCGGAACAGCTACAATAACGCCAACGCGTTCGCGCGCGCCAACGTTCACGAAGGGTCCAACTATGTGAACGCGTTCTGGTCGCCCGAAAAACAGCAGTTCTTCTTTGGCGATGGCGATGGAGTGACGGCCAATTCGCTGGCCGTGATGGACGTGGTCGGGCATGAATTCACGCACGCCGTCACGGAGCACACAGCGGATCTCTTATACGCGTACGAATCGGGCGCGTTGAACGAATCGTTCTCGGACATTTTCGGGGCCTGCGTGGATTTCGAAACGCAATCTGACGGGCGAAGCCACTATCCCTCCGCTGTGGAC